>CAUZSN010000010.1:0-42131 GCA_963582345.1 Planctomycetota bacterium | reverse complement strand
CGGACAGTCTTTTTCGTCCGAGTTGTATTTTTATTTAGTCGTCGCAAATTCTTTGCGACGGTCTGAGTGAGTTTGGGAGCCGGGATCACGACTTGCGGCTTCTCCAACGCCACAGAAGATTCGCCCAATTCCAATAGAATTTTTCGATATAAGGTGTCGAACTTCTGCCACCAGTCGTCGCCAATGTCATCACTAATTGACGCAAAAGCCAGAATTTCGTGCTTTGCCTTGTGCAACTCTTCTCTACGTTTTTTGTCGCCGGCTTGGACCAAGCCATATCGGTATCGACAATAGGAAACATTGTAGCGTGAGTCGAGATATTTTTCTTCATACTGCTGTTTGACGTCTTCCGAACCGGCGGCGATGATCCTTTGCAACCGCAGTGCAATCTGGCCCCATCCCCAATACGTTACTTTTTTCTTCCCGATTTGGCCTCCGCGGATGGCGTCCAGATATTGCTTTGGAGCGCCGGTTTGTCCGCTGTCTCCCCAGTTTTGGTAGACATAAGCCGCTTCAATCTGAGCGTCCAGCACTTTGGGCTTCTCACTCAAGATGCCAGCGACCAAATCCGCGGCATTTTGGAATTGGCTCTGATGACGTCGACAACTAACCATCCGCAGCTTCGCTCGGATCCGCCGCGATGCGTCGATCTTTCTCGACTGATTTCTTACAAAGTCCAAAATTTCCTGGTAGCTGGACGCCGCCTTTTCAAAATAGATATGCGACTGAATTTCATCGTCGCTACCTCGGCCCAAACCGTAGTATGTTTCCGCAATCCAAGCCAGCGAACCATAGGATTGTTCCTCGCGGTTGAACATGTCGTTTAGAAAGTTTTCGAACGACATGCGAACTTCGGCCAACCGTTGGTTCTCGCCTAAATATTTCAGCGTCTTCAATTCCTTTTCCATTTCCTGTCCTAATCGGACGTAAGTTGCTGTGACTGCCTCGCCGCTGTCGGTTTCGTCGATGATATTCTCGAGCCGTCTCATCGCATCGCGGGCTTTGTCCAATTGCTGAGTGCCGATATAGGCTCGCAGCAACAACTGATAGGTCAACGACGCGAACTCAGCCGATTGCGGTCCGGTTTCCGGACGTTTGGTGCCTTTTGGAGCAGCAACTGCTTGCAGCACTGGATGCGAGTCATTGGCTAACAGAGCGATCGCCTCTGGATAGATGCCCTGCCTGAGAATTATCTGGACTAGCGAGACCTTTGCAAAGGTGAGTTCGATGGGAGAATTTTCAGTCAGTGCCACTTCATTTTGCATCTTGTTGATTCCAGCGCGCAGGCGTTTTTCAGCAGCGGATTGCCATGTCATCAGCTCGTCACGTGGCGGTTTGTGATCGTCGTTCGCGATCACCGCATTCAAATAGGCCGCCCAGTACGCCTGTCCCGCGCTGACCTGGGCCTGGGAATACTGTACGGCAGCCGCAGGCACCTTGTCGTACCACTCGGCCGCCTGATTCCATCGCTTCATTTGTTTATGCATTCGGCCCATTTGCATGCGGGCGTCGTTAGCGAGATCGCTCTCCGGCCAGTTCTGCGCGATCAACGCGCACAACCGGGACATCAACTTCAT
Source organism: Planctomycetota bacterium (assembly GCA_963582345.1). GTDB lineage: Bacteria > Planctomycetota > Planctomycetia > Planctomycetales > Planctomycetaceae > CAUZSN01. The sequence goes on along the minus strand of CAUZSN010000010.1, from coordinate 40,554 downwards.
ATCGATTTCCTTCTCCAACTCGGGCGAAGTATTATACGCTTGCTCGTAAGCGGCCATGGCCAATCGAGCGGAATCCAATGCAACTTGCAGGTCATCGCCTTTGTTGTAGTGCGTGGCAACAAATTCGCCCAGAATTGCCGCTTCGTAGCTATTTCGTGCCCGGTAGTGAGTGTACGCCAATAGGTAGCGAGTCTGATTCACGTCCTTAAAATCGGTATCTTCTTCGACCAGCGTCAGCGCTAACTTCAAGTAGCGAGCCGTTTCGCTCAGATGGTGATTGTAGTCATCCGTTAGCCTTGCGATTTCTTCCTTCGGCTTTTTTTGCTTTCGGGCATCCGTAACGGCGTCTTTTTTCGGTTTGATCTTCTTGATCATGTCCCGGCTGATGTCGAACGCCATATCGAAATCTTTCGGCGTTTCGACGTCGCCGCTCAGCTTGACCAACAATTCGGTTGAAACATCCTTGTACTCGCTTTCGTCACGGTTGATAAATTTGACGTCCTTTAACATGTGTCTCAACAACCGCTCCTGATCGGATTCCTTCAGCGTTCGACTTTCAGCCAACCGCTCTCTGGCCACGACCCGTTCCCAACGGATGCCAAGCCCGACCGACGTGCGCCACGCCGTTTGGTTTTGCTCCAACCATTTGCTCGCTTCCTTGATAACCAACACGTAGTCCTTGCGTTCATCACGGTTCAGGCAAATTAGCCGAAATTGTTGCGCCCGGTTCTGCAAATTCTGCATGGTCTTGGACCGATCGGGATGACCGAGCAAATCATTGTAAATTCCAAGCGCTTTGTTGATTTCATCCTGCGCTTCAAAACACTTGCCCTGCCACATTTGCGCGTGCTTGCCACCGACTTGGCTGCGGTACTCGTTATGGATCGTTTCGAATTCGGCGGATGCTTCGATCAACAGCTTCTTGTATTCGGTGGATTTGGTGTCATAGCTTTGTGCTTCCTCATAATTGCAACGTGCCTTGTCAATTTTAGTCCCAATGACAGCGGTTTCGGCTTTCTTGCGGGCTTGGTAGCGATCCTTATCTTCGACGTTGTCCAGGTACCTGGGAAAGCTTTCCCAAGCAGCTTTGTGCTGCTCGTGAGCCGTATGAAATATTTTCCGTGCCTTGCTGATCAAGTCACGTGCTCGACCTTGAAACTCAGTCCTGTTGCCCTTGTTCGATGGCGAGCGAGACTGGCGAATCTCGACTTGTGCCTTGCCCAACAATATGCGAGCGTGCTCGGTGTTCGCTCGGCCTGTCATGGGATGATCAGGATACTGAGTCGTGAACTCTTTCAGATATGCCAGGGCTTGATTGAATAGTTTGTTTTGAGTTGCTCGGTTGCGTGCGTTGCGTGCACTCTCCAAAAGTGTCATAGCTTTTTCATACGCGATCACCTGCCGAATGTCCTCAGTCACGTTCTCCTTGATTTGCATTTGATCCAGATAGAACAAGGCGAAGTCGTAGTATCCCTTCGCGCGCATTCCTGCCAAGAACTCCAAATGCCGTTCGCCTGAAAACGCAAAACCAGGACCGCTTGCAACAACGGTAAGGATTCCCAAGCACAGCCAATAGATCCTCATAGCTTGTTGCCGTTCAAAAAAGTGGTCCTAGGACACAGGTGATGAATGACATGCCCACTCGAATTCAGTGGCCCACACCGGTGGAGCGAGAAAAGACAATTTAGCCCCGAAAAGGTCATTTTAATTAGGATATAAATCGAATTTCTGGTTAGCAAGCCGTGAAACGCTGCACTGTCGTATCAGACTATATTTGAAGACGTTGAGCGTTCCAGACGCCTTACGTACAATTGCAATAGTTTTGGTCAGCCAACCTTGTTGGATCAACTCGTGCACCGACTAGTTGATTGCTATGCGATTCCGAACTCTCCAAACGCCGCCGCCACATTTCAGTCGTCACGACCAAATGCGCATCGTATGGATGATCGTACTGCTGATTCTGGTCCTGATCGCCATAAAGTTAGCGGCCAAACCCAGTTCGTGGTACTGGCTGACAAAACCGCAAGAGGATGCCAAGGCCGTTACGGGTTCAATGCTAGGGAAGTCTAATCAAACGATTGACTTCAAAGTCCGGATTCCTGGCGAGAATCAGTTGATGCCTGGTGAGTTTATTGTTCCCAAGAAAACTCGAGATACGAAACAAGAAAATGAGTCGACGGCGGTCAAACGAGTCGAAAAATACGACTTACGTTCGATTGCAAGCATTGATGCCGAAATCTTGGAGTCAGTTAAGGACAACACACTGGGGGTTCGAGTGCATGAACTCGATGCCCAATTCTACGTGTTGGCAAAAGCGCGTGATACTTCCCTAGCCGATCTAGAACGAGCGGCACGGGACGATGTCACTTTCACTATCTTGATGCTCGAACCACAACGGTTCCGTGGGAAGTTGATCACCATTGATGGAGAGGCCAAACGGATATGGGGTTTTTCAGCTTGCGAAAACGCACACGGCATCCCACGACTGTACGATGTTTGGATTTTAACTCCTGATTCGGGCAACAAACTCTATCGTGTCGTATGCACCAGCATTCCTCAGGACATCCCCCAGGGCAAACGGCTCGATAAACCGGTCCGAGTACGTGCGACGGGTTACTTCTTCAAACGGCAGGGATATGCGGCTGAGAAGGGGTTGCAAGTTGCTCCACTGCTTTTGGCACAACGCCTGCGCTGGTTTCCACCGCAGCGTACGGAAACAGAAGATCTAGGATTTTCTCCCTATGTTCTGGGAGTCGTCATCCTGTTCGGAGCGGCCTTAGGGATCACATTGTGGCGCTCCACCGTGAGCGACAAAAGGTTCCGGCAGAACCATCTAAAACGCATCATCTCCGCTCCCCAAGAGGCAATCACATTTTTGGATGGCGTCGCGATTACGGAGACGAGAGATTTTGTCTGGGAGATAGCTGACAAAGATAGCTCAAAGCCGAACGACGCGGACATTGACGAGAACGGTAAACGTCAGGATAGCAATTGCGCAAACCCTGCGGACGAAGTCAAGAAATAGCATCGTCATTTAAATTCGTTTCGGATTTGGAATTGTGAAGTTCGCAACACTTTAGCCATCTGGCGAAACAGCCGTCCTACTTCACGTGGTTGAAGTGTTACCGAAATTCGAACTTTAACGACTCGACGCTTGCTTTCTAATTCGTCGTTTCATCGATGGCATCGATGACGGTGTCACAAAGTTGGTCAAGTAGTTCGCCGGGCATGGCGGGAGCTGGCATCAGGACAATCACGTCGCCGAGCGGGCGAATGATGACGCCGTGATTTCGAGCGGCCAATGTCACTTGATGGCCCATTCGTTCCTGTAGAGCATACGGAGTTTTCTTTTCCCGATCCAACACCAATTCGATGCCAACCATAATACCTTTTTGGCGAATTTCACCAACGTGTGGCCAGTCTTCGATTCTTGCCAAACTGTCTGCCAGCCGTTGAGCATTCATTCGGACGTTGTCCAGCACTCGGTTCTGCTCAAGTAGATTTAACGACGCCAAAGCCGCCGCACATCCAAGCGGGTTACCAGTGTAAGTATGGCCGTGGTAGAACGTTTTTCCTTTGGTCGGATCGTCCAGAAATGCGTCGTAAATTTCGTCGGTTGCTAAAGTCGCCGCTAACGGCAGATAGCCACCCGAGATACCTTTGGCCAGGCAAAGCAAGTCAGGGCAAACATCTTCTTGCTCGCAGGCAAACAGCGAACCCGTTCGACCGAATCCGACCGCCACTTCGTCGGCGATGAGCAAGATTTTGTGGTCCGCCGTTAGTTGGCGGACTCGTTTCAAATATCCCGACGGGTGCACCAAAATTCCGGCGGCACCCTGCACCAGCGGCTCAATCACCAATGCGGCAATTCGGTCTTGGTTCTCGACAATGACTCGGGCCAATTCGTCGTAACAGCGTGCCAAGTAGCTGTCCGCGTCATAGCCATCCGGTGTGCGATAGGTGACCGGCGACGGAACGCACACGGTATCAAACAGCAGATTCGAATATGTGGCATGAAACAAGTCAATGCCCCCTACACTGACTGAGCCAATTGTGTCGCCATGATACGCTCCCGATAGGCAGACGAAAATATCTCGCTTGCCTGGCGAGGAGTGTTTCTGGATGTGGTACTGATAGGCCATCTTCAACGCGACCTCGACCGCTGTCGCTCCGTTGTCAGAATAAAAAACTTTGTTCAGATCCGGCGGTGTCCTCTGGACCAGTTCAGAGGCCAATTCGATCGCCACAGGATTCGACAGCCCCAAGAGTGTGCTATGCGCGATTCGATCCAGTTGCTGGCGCACGGCCTGGTCGATCTCAGGGATTCGATGTCCGTGTACGTTACACCACAGCGATGAGATTCCGTCCAAATAACGGTTGCCGTCGCTGTCGATCAAGAAGAATCCGTCGCCCGAGACAATGATCGGGGCATCTTCTTCGCGATATGCCTGCATCGGTGAAAATGGATGCCAGACATATTCGTTGTCGCACTCCCGGAGCCGGATGCTGTCCATTGAATTCAAACAATGCGATTTGCAATGATTAACTAATCGGTCAAAAGATCATTGACCGTGTCCCGCTCGGATCGCAGCTCGGAAATCGTCTGGTCGATTTTTTCCTGTGCGAAGTCATTATGCTCAATTCCTTGTACGATTTTCCAGGATGTTCCGTCACTGGTCAGCGGAAAACTGGCAATCAGGCCTTCGTCGGCTCCATAACTACCGTTGCTGCAGACGGCGGCGCTGAAAGTTTCGCTTGTCGAGGTCGGCGTGATGATGCTTTTTATGCTGTCGATCACCGCGTTCGCAGCCGAGGCGGCACTCGACGCCCCACGAGCCTTGATCACTGCAGCACCCCTCTGTTGCACCGTTTGGATGAATTCAGTCTTCAGCCACTCGTCATCGTCAATCACATCGACGGCCGGTTGGCCGTCAATGGTCGTGTGGTAGAAGTCAGGGTACTGCGTGGCCGAGTGATTTCCCCAAATCGTCAAGTTGCTAACGGCTGTGACCGGTTGGCCAGATTTTTTCGCCAGTTGGCTGACGGCACGATTTTGGTCAAGTCGTGTCATCGCATACCATCGATCGCGTGGCACGTCCGGTGCGTTATTCATGGCGATCAGGCAATTCGTGTTGCAAGGGTTCCCAACGACCAGAATTCGAACGTCCGAAGCCGCCGTGGCCTGAATGGCTTTCCCCGTGCTCGTAAATATTGGGCCGTTGACACGGATCAGGTCACCACGCTCCATACCTGCTTTGCGCGGCATGCTGCCTACGCACAGGACGAAGTTTGTATCACGAAAGCCATCTTCGAGATGCTCGCTATCGGTCTTCATTACGCCAGCCAGAGTCGAAAATGCGCAGTCGTCCAATTCCATATGCACTCCGTCCAACGCAGACATTACAGGCGGAATTTCGATTAAATGCAGAATGACGGGCTGATCCGGCCCGAAGACCGCACCGGATGCCAACCGGAAAACCAGCGCGTATCCAATCTGCCCGGCCGCACCAGTCACTGCAACGCGAACGGGGTTTGTCATGAGTTGATCTCCTTGTAGGCAGTCCATAACCGTTTGGCAGTTCAACGAAATGCCGTTGTACCGATTTGGAAGAGACTGAGCAACTAACGAGGGGTGTATTCCGGTCCTCGGGATTACTTCACCGCACGAATGTTTAGTGTGGCCAGAAAACTGTCGCCGCCACACTTAGATCGCTGGACTTGACGCTGACCACGGTGCCTGGCGTGACAAATCCTCTGCGAAGATACGCCAGCGCAACCGGCTTCCCGTCGTCATACGACAATGCCGACGAGGTGATCATACCCACTTCCTTTTCGTCCTGGCCGGTGACGACTAAACTTCCTGGTTTGGGCACCGGGCCGGATTGCAGTCTTAGCCCGCGCAGTTCTTGGTTCACGTGTCCCAAGGCGTCGATGCGGGCAATGGGTTCTTGTCCCAGGTAGCACCCTTTGGCAAAGGAGATTGCTTGTTTTGTATGAGCGACTTCTTGGGCCAGATTTGTGTCGCTGATGTCGCGGCCGTATAATGGCGTCCCGGCCTCAATGCGCAGTGCGTGGAATGCTTCAGCGCCGGCAGGAGACACATGCATGTCGATCAATAGGTCCCAAAGATTAACCAGTTCGGCAGCTGGTACCGATAGTAAGAAGCCCAGAGTTCCTAGAAAATCGGTTCGTCGCACCGAAATGGAAACGTCACCTAAACTCCACGTTGTATGGCCGTACAGGTCAAGTTCTTCGACCGCAAGGTTCAACCGACCCAATCTTGCTAGTGTCTCTGGTCCGGTCATGAACAGCTCGCCGAAATCCGACGATCGACCGTGTAGCTGAACGTCCTCGGAGATGATGTAACGATTCAGGTGAGCTAGTATCGCTTCTTCTGTCTCCGCCACCGTCTCGAGCCACAATGAGTCCAATTCCGCGAAGACGAAAATATGACTCAGTACGCGGCCTTTGACGTTTGTGACAAACGCCTGGCACCCTTGGCCCGGTTGCAAAGATTTTATGTCGTTCGTGCAGAAATTGTGCAGAAACGAACAGCGGTCGTTACCAGTCATTTCAATTTGTGTCCGATCGCTTAAATCAAACACGGCAGCAGTGTTTCGAGCCGACTGAAATTCGGCATGCGGCTTTCCAAAATGGAGAACGAATGGTCGGTCCATCTCCATTTCCGCGAATACGGCACCCGCTGAGCGTTGGATGTCCAGAAGGGTTTGCTTCGACAACTGATGTTTCTCCGAAAAGTTGCAGGGTAATCGGTGCCCTCAAACATAAGCAACAATGGTAGTCGGTGCCTACCTTACTTACCGCCGTTTCGATACCAAGTGCACATCGTCGATGCTCAGCTGGCCAGCAGCACCGTTCAGACCAATTCGCACAATAGCTTCACGCGCTTTCGCCGGCACCGAAATGGTCGATGCTGCTCGTTTCCAATTCGACTTGTGAATCCACGGTCCCAGATGTGCCTCACCGATTGTCCTGCGGACGGAATCAAAGAAGTGGATCGTCAGCGCCGGTTTTTCATACGACTTCACTCCAAGCGTCACCTTATCAACCTTAATTCGCAAGCTGATGCCTATGGCGCCGATTGAGCGGCCGTCAACCGGCATCCCCTGGAGCGCTTGTGAATAGCGTCCCAACTCCTTGTTCTCGAACTGCAGGTAACAGTCTCCTTCTGGCGCGTTTTCGTAGACCAACGTCCCTTGTCGCAAGTAGTGCCAATTATCAGGCCGGTTATCGCCATTGCTATCGAGTTCAAAACCTCCATTCAGAATACGAGGATTCGTAGGATCCGGTTTGACCTTGCGTTTTTCTGCCGCAATACCGGTCATGGGGACGAACAAGGTGGGGATTAACCTTATTTGGACAAGCTTTCCGTTACGTTTTTCCAGAAGATGAAAGACTTGCTGATACCGCTCGCCCAGTGGGATGATCATTTTTCCGCCTTCGCAAAGTTGTTCAGCCAACGGAGCCGGAATATGTTCCGGCGAGCAAGTGACGATGATCTTGTCGAAGGGAGCGTGTTCGGACCAGCCTTTGTAACCATCTCCGATCTTCGCGTGTACGTTATCGTAGCCCAGGCGTTTCAGTCGTTTGGCGGCCGTCTTGCCCAGCGGTTCCACGATCTCGATCGTGTAAACGTCATTGACCAACACGGACAGTACAGCCGCCTGATAACCACTGCCAGTACCGATTTCGAGCACTCGATCGATTGGCTGCGGGTCGATTGATTGAGTCATGTATGCGACAATAAATGGCGGTGAAATTGTCTGCTTGTACCCAATGGGCAATGCGCGGTCAACGTATGCTTGATTTCTCAGGCCCGAGCGGACAAATTCATGCCGGAGCACTTGCTTCATCGCAACCAAAACTCGCGGATTAATGATACCTTCTCGTTCGATGTACTCGCGGACCATTGTGAGTCGCAGTTCGCGGAATCGATCAGACGACTGAGCGATCATTGGGGTGGCGTACGAAACCAGTACGAAAAGCAGCATCATGCCGCAAAAAACCTTCGACCGGATTGAATCGCGACTTCGACGAACTGGCGAAAACATATTGTGCCTCGTAGATAGTTTCTGCTGATTTTCTGAATCCATTATAGACCAGGAGGAGAACTCAATTGAATCCGCAAGGCAGCCGTTTGAAAAAACGAGTCGGCTCCTATGGCTGGCGCTGCCCTTGGAACAATCGCCATTCACACACACGACCATGGTCGAGATGAACGATATTGTCTGACTGGCAACAAAACAGAATTTCCAGTACAACCTCTCACAAGCATTGACACCGATCCCGAAAGCCCACAGGATTCCATTATGGAATTTCAAAAGGTCGCTTTCGTTGCCGGTCAGTTCGACCAAGCTCAGCGTGCCCTGCAATCGCTCAAAAAAAAATATGTGCATGCCGAGCCAGTCGAGGCCGATGTTATCGTCGCGTTGGGCGGTGATGGATTCATGCTGGAGACGCTTCACCGCTATATTAAAATCGGGAAACCGATCTACGGCATGAATCAGGGAACGATCGGTTTTCTGATGAATCAATACTCGGAAGAAAATCTGATTGATCGCCTGAAGCAAGCAAAGGTCGCCGCGCTGCATCCGTTGAAGATGAATGCAATTCAAGAGTCCGGCAATGACTACAAAGCACATGCGATCAACGAAGTCTCGTTACTGCGTCAAACTCGGCTGGCGGCACATCTGCGCATCAAGGTCGACGGGCGAGTGCGTCTGGATCAACTGGTCTGCGACGGATGTCTGTTGGCGACTCCGGCCGGTAGCACGGCCTACAATCTTTCGGCACACGGGCCGATCCTGCCCATCGGGTCGGGTGTTCTGGCACTGACGCCAATCAGTGCATTTCGACCGCGCCGTTGGCGCGGTGCCACGTTGCCGCGCCACGCCAACGTGACGTTCGAGGTTGTCGATCATCACAGTCGACCTGTTAGCGCTGTTGCCGACGCTACAGAAGTGCGTGACGTCGTTGAAGTGAACGTGCAGGAGGACTCCGAAACGGAATTGAAGTTGCTGTTTGATCGCGAGCATAACCTGGAAGAACGGATATTGGCCGAACAATTCATTCCATAAGTGGTCCACGAGTACATCTTTTCCAGTGACTCAACAACCAAATAGCGACAACCTGCTTCAAGATTACGCGGTCTCATTGGGCGTGTGCAGTGAAATATACTCGGAACCGGATGTAATGCGACAGCATTGGAAAACGTTTGTCAATGCTGTCAATCGACTCGGTCCATAGAAACTTTCACAGCGATGGGAACAGGCTCAGCAATTGATCCATAAAAACTCTGTAACATACAATGTACACAGAGACTGGCCGTTTCGGACAAGCGATTTAGACTACTTCGACAACCAGATCGATCTGTTTTCAATCCAGGAAGTCCGACGCAAACTGATTGCAACTTCAATGAGTCAAGTTATTGACGGCCACAACACAGAAATTCTCGAGTTCACCGGCTTGGGCTAATCTCGTAGAAGCCTTGAGGAACGACTTGTCTCATAGAGGCTCGAAGCACGACAGTTCTCCCGGGCTTGCCCGCAGCGACGGTTTCTGATGTGGCTTGTCGGGTGTTCCCGAAGTTCCTTCACTCCAGGATACTCGGTGTTCGAGGCCACGTTTGATTTAACCGCGTGAATTCATAACGATTTCACATACGACACGTCTGCGACTGAACTGCACACTTCTTCGAATGAAGTTTTTCGGCTACGCCTCGTCATTTGTCAAGATTTTGCGGTCCTGGCGATTTAGCCTCTGCGTGAGTTGGGTCTGGCTGCCCAGTATGTCAGCGACTATCTGTGGACATTACCCCTGCCTGGTCAGCCACGTTTAGCGGGAGCCGATCCGTCTCACGCTTGGGTGTCAATTTATTGCGGTGATGTGCGCTAGGTCGATCTGGATCCGACCAACAACATCATCCTTCTCGTTGGACCACGTTACTTTGGCTTGGGATCAGGACGACAACTATGTGAGTCTGATCAAGGGCGTCTTCATTGGCGATGGGCAACATTTCATGATTGTGCAGATGGATATTGTGCCGTCGGAAAACTAGTTTGTCGAAGCAGATTGTCGAGATGACCTACAAGCCGAAGGAATTCAACTGTCTTCGGATTGTTACAATCATCTGCTTGATTGTTTGTCTAGTAAGCAATAAAACTGAACTATAGGTTGTATACGGAACAATCAAGTATCAAATTCAACTTAACAACGGAGACTGTGGTCATGCGGATCGTGATTTTAGCCACAATCACAATGTTCTCATTCGGATGCAGCGCTCAGGAGAACACAACAAACGATTCAGCGTCGACCGCAGCCACATCCAAGAAAATGCCGGCACCGACGCACAAGGAAACACCCGCGAAACACACTAAAGCAAGCGCCGTGCCACAGCAGCAATCCACGAAAGAAATACCCAATAAAGAACCTATTGAGTCTGTCAACAGTATGGTCACTCTTCTCGTGGGATTCGCGAAGGACCCAAGCAACCGACAAATTGTAGAGTCAGCAGTCTTGAGTGCCGTATCCTCAGTCACGAAGTTGCTGCAAGACGATCAGTGGCAATCTCCCGGCAAGGTACAAGGATTTGCGAAGAGTGTCCAATTGCTTCAGGACATGGCACGCCAGAAAGCGTTGCTGCCCTTTCTCAAACCCCACAAAACGAAACTTGAAGCAACACTCCACAAAGTCAAAGAAATGAAAGAACCGGAATTCAAAAATGCTTTACAGGTTCTCGAAAACGTTGTCCCGGCTTTGTCGAACTGAACGTGCCAATTCAAAGCAAGTCGCCGAAGAAATTCGTTGCATCGGTGCCGGCTCGTGTTTTCGACTTCTCAACGTCATTATTACATTGGACAATCGATACGCCTAATTTCTACAGGGGAAGACCTGGATGATATACGGTATCAGGGCTATCCTTTGTGCTGCTGACCCTACCGCAATCGCAGCTCCGAGTGCGTGAATCTTTCGAATGCTTTGCCATTTGCCCTGGACAAACGGATCGACTCGCGCTAAGACGCGTGCATAAGTGTGGTAGTCTTCGAGGGTGATTCGATGAGTGATCGCTGGATTGCCGACCGGCTGCACCAGATTGACGCGTCTGGAATTCGCAAAGTGTTCGACCTGGCTGCGAATTTGCAGGATGTGATCAATCTTAGTATCGGTCAACCGCATTTTGATACGCCCGAACCGGTCAAGGAAGCGCTGTCTCAAGCTGTTGCCGAAGGCAAGAATACCTATAGCCAAAGTCAAGGGATCGCTCAGCTCCAACAGAAGATTCAGATCCGGGTGGATCAGACGTACGGTCACTCCGATCGACAAGTCTTCATTACCAGTGGAACGAGTGGAGCGTTAATGCTGGCGCTGTGCACATTGGTCAATCCCGGCGACGAGGTGATCCTTTTCGATCCCTATTTCGTCATGTACAAACATTTGACCATCTTGGCCGGTGGGCAAGCCGTATTCGTCGACACCTATCCCGACTTCCGAATCGACGGAAACAAAGTTCGAGCCGCCATCACCGACCGCACCAAAGTTATCCTATGCAACAGTCCCTGCAATCCGACTGGATATGTGGCGGACCAGGATGAATTACGTGAGCTGGCCGAGCTGGCGTACGAGCATGACATTGCACTTATCAGCGACGAAGTCTACAGCAAATTCTGTTACGACCGGCCATTTGTTAGCCCGGCCCAGTTCAATGACCAAACACTTGTCATCGATGGCTTCAGCAAGTCGCATTCAATGACCGGCTGGCGGCTGGGGTACGCTCATGGACCTGAACACGTTATGCAGCAGATGATCAAATTGCAGCAATTTACTTTCGTCTGTGCTCCTCATCCCGTGCAATGGGCGGGACTGGCCGCCTGGAACCATGACATTTCCGGTCGACTTGAACAATACCACCAAAAACGCGATTTGATGGTGCGTGAACTCAAAGACGAATTTGACATCAAGGGAGCAAGCGGCGCATTCTACTTGTTCGTAAAAACGCCCTGGGGCACTGGTACCGAATTCGTTGCTGAAGCGATCAAAGAAACCCTGCTGATCATTCCCGGCAATGTCTTTAGTTCAACGGACACGCATTTCCGAATTTCGTATGCGGCTGAGGACAAAGTTCTTTGGCGAGGTATAAAAGTTCTGCGCAGGCTTGCGCAACGAGGGGGGTGAACAATGGCCGAAAATCTTTCGTGGGGCCCCTAATTGAACAGGTGACGCAACGACTGCCCTCTTGGATTTTCTCGGCCAACGCCACTGTTAATCATCCGAAGCCGTCTTCTGGAAATGTCCCGGTTTGTGCGCGACGGCAGACATGTCCCAAATGCCGTTCATGAACGATTGAATTGACTCGATTGGGTAAAGGCAGAACGAAAATTCGCGGTCATTCAGTATTGAATTTGCGTGCAACTGGCTAACAACCATCTGTCGCTCATCTTCAATTCTCTGTCGCTGTGGTTGTGTGAACGTTGCCAACTGTTCGTTAAGCTCTTGAAATTGTCGGAATCGTTGGAAGTTGGATCTCGAGCGTTTTCGGCGAATTCGTCGTGAAACGCTGTTTGTCATCACCGATTTCTGTTCGGAAACTAAACGTGCCTTCTGAGCCATCAATTTATCAGCATTCCCATTTGTGCCAGCAGTCAGATGGCGTTGAGAATTGTATTTCAACTCACGTAGCAGGTCTTGTAGGCGGGTATGATCGTCGGTTTCTACCACAAACGGTTTGGCGAAGGGCAAATCGAGCGTTGCTGAGAGTGTCAGAAATCCAGGCGGAGTCACTCTGAAGAAGCGTGCGATGATGTGGTCCGTGATTTCGTCGTACTTGGCACCGCCGATTCCGTGAACGAACAAATCGCTGAGACAAAGGCGAGTGAACAATGTCGTCGTCAAAGCGCGCGTACGCAATTTTATTTTTCCGGCAGACAGATCACGCAATACGTCAACAGCACGACAGGCTTCCCCATCCGCAGTCAGCGGAAGCTTAGCGAATGTGTGGGTACCATCAGACAGCCGCACCTCGTGCCCAACTTGTTTGGCGAATACTCGACTTCGTTTAAGATCACCGGTTCGCCAGATCCAGAAAGGTGCTTCCAGCCAATCGCCGGCCTCTTTCAAATCCGGCACTGGATGTGTCCGACTCCGTATCCGATTGATCTGACGGTACTCCAACAAGACACGATTATGGATGTCGCGGAATCGAGGCAGATGCGCCAGAATGTGCGCGGTGAACCACAGGAATGGGTCAAGTCGACACAGATGGCTGATGAGCAGTTCCAGATTGCCGAGTCCCCAGCGCCGTTCTAGTCGGCTCCGAGCTGCGGTGAGGCAGTCGGTCAAACGCGGTGACCGCAACATGTGTGTAACTGCGTTGGGCCACATCTGAGTGACGACCGGATTTAGATTCCAGCGTTGCATCGCTGCCGTCAGGCGATCTCCAAAACTTCGGAACAGTTCTTCATTCACAACGCTCGCATCTTCCCAGGGTCGAGGAGATCGATCTTCGTCAAACTCGATCATTTCGACGGATGGCGCCTCACGATTTCCACAAGGAACGCGAATGCGCGTCCACGACATGATGTCGTTGTCGACGACCAAATTGAGACCGACTCCGTTCGTATGCATCGCCAATTGCCCAATGGAAAAGTTCTTGGACCACACTCCGGGATGAAACAACGACGGTTGATGTCCGGCTACAAACAGCAGATCAAAGTCGACTTCAGGAATTGTTGTGCCAGTTAATTCAGACGTGTACTTCCTGGCCGCTCGACACGCCGATTCACGGGTCCAGCGCCGCAGGCGTTCCAATGATCGGCCCTGAACGTCGTATGACTCGTTAGTCAATGATACATGGTTGCAAGCTGCCAATTCTGTGGCCTCGTGCAAGCTGGGCGAGGAAAACAGCGTTCCATCCTCGCGAGGCACACTTAGTTGCTGACGTGTCCAAGGCAATTCGATTTCGGATATTGGGCAGGTCATGGATGTCATTTTAGGTGGTAACAGGTCGCGGGTGAACCAATTTCAGTGTTGGGCAGCAAAGCAGCAGAGCTCGGTGATATCGTCTTTGGGCAATCCTGAAGTCTGCACACTGGTCTCCGGTATCGTTGACATCTCTCGGTCGAGCACCTGTTGATAATATGCCATCCGGCGACTGCAATCGTCGAGCGATACCCCAAACGATCGTATTTCTTCCAAATAGATCAACGGAACAGGAAATTCGACAATTCGCAACCCTAACCGAACGGCCTGGACCCAAACCTGTAGTGGCATGGCATAGCCCAACTCTGTGATCGTGAAGTTCTCGATCACCGCGGTGCGATAAGCTTTGAACCCACAAAACGCGTCAGTGATCTTTAGTTTCAATTCCCGATGCAAGCGCTCAGTAATCTGCATGTTGATACGTCGACGGTCTTCTGGAGGGACGCTGTCGCCGCCAAACTGTTTCAGATAACGGCTGCCAGAAACAATGTCGACCGGCTCGCCGTTGTTTGGAAAGACTTGCGTGACCGCTTGCTGAATCAATCGTGGTTCGTGCTGGCCGTCGCAATCAATTGTGACCAGCACGTCGAATCCTTTCGCCACGGCGTATTCGAAACTGCTGCGCAATGCGGCTCCATAGCCGATATTTTTCTCGTGCGTGATAATTTGAATTTCAGTCTGGTCGGCCAGAATCTGAGACGTGCAATCGGTCGAACCGTCATCGACGACCAAAATCTCTGGGCTGTACCGGCGCACTTGATCCAGAACGTCGACGATATGTGACTCTTCGTTAAAGACGGGCAAGACCGTCAAGAAACGCGTTTGCATTGATTCACGGTCGTTATCGCGAACTCACGTGCAAGTTCGAAATGAAGTTCATTTTCGGGACGAAAGTCTATTCTAAATGGTGCTGAAAGTAAGTCAACGAGGGCGAACACTGCTTTATGCCGGCGATTCAGACATTGTTACTTCTCGCAGTGAGTTCGGGAAAACGACGCCGATCGTCTGCGCAGTTAAAGTTCCACAAATCGATAAAGTCGTCGAGCGATCGGTTGTGGTGGCCAATCAAGAACATAGAATGTTTGGTATACGGAGGGCAATCAGTTCTTCGCCGGGGATACGTTTCTCGTTTCTTGACAGGTCGAGCGTTCAGGAGAATAACAAGATGGCTTATACCCTTCCCGATCTGCCTTATGCGTATGATGCATTGGAACCACACATTGATGCTCGGACAATGGAAATTCATCACTCTAAACACCATCAGGCGTACGTCAACAATGTGAACGGCGCGATCGAGGGAAATGCGGCACTTGCTGATAAGTCGGTGGAAGATCTGGTCAGTGAATTGTCCGCGGTGCCTCAGGATATCCGTGGGGCTGTGCGCAACAATGGTGGCGGTCACGCCAACCATACACTGTTTTGGACGATCATAAGCGGCGATGGCAGCGGCAAACCAAGCGGAAATCTGGCTGACGCAATCTCGGCAGCTTGTGGTAGTTTTGACGGGTTCAAGGAGCAGTTTTCTAAGGCTGCAGCGACGCGATTTGGAAGCGGTTGGGCCTGGCTGTCGGTGGACGGACGTAATCTGATCGTCGAAAGTACCCCGAATCAGGACACACCGTTGTCCGAGGGGCGCACACCCATTCTAGGCATCGATGTCTGGGAGCACGCCTACTATCTGAATTACCAAAACCGACGTCCCGACTACATTGCAGCATTTTTCAACGTCATTAACTGGGACGAAGTTGCAAAACGGTATTCCGAAGCGCAGCGTTAAACGTAAGCGATCTTTAGAGCTTCGCTCGAAGTGCAACGCTGATAGGGAACGCGTCTTCAACATGTTCCCTTGTTTTTTAGCGATGCATGCATACGTTTCTTCCAAGAATCAGACTAAACGGTCAATCGTGTGGCCGGTCTAAAATTATTTGCTGGTAACACTCCAGCCAAGAAGTTATACGGGTGCAGTTTTTTCGCCGTGTTGCCACCAAAACTCTGTTCGTAGCCCTGTTCTTTACAACTCATCCTTAATCATGATTGTGGTCGTCTTCGTAGTGATCCTTGTGCTCGACGACGCCGAGATACTGTTTTCCGTCAATCACGACCTTCAGTTTGGCCTTAAATCCTTCATGCTCGTGAAAGTGGTCGAACAGTTCTTTGCTGGAACTCTCAAAGCGCGACGACTTGCCTTCTGGTTCGCCGTCTAACGGGGCAGACATCAGTTTGTATTGCTGGGGTTTCTCATCCACAGTCATGTTCAACGTCAATTCTTGCTGATCAATTACATGTGTCTCTTCGGCGTGCCCGTCCAAGATATAAACTGTAATCTTGCCGGATTGTTCCTCAAAAATCACCTCGGCGTGAAAGGCATGATCACCCAGTTCGATCAAATGGCCACCATGCGGCGCTTCGTGGTGTTCATGATCATGGTCTAATTCGGCCGCGTCGGTTTGTTTTGGATCGAATACTTCGTACTCCTCATTCGAATCGCACCCAGTCGTAATCACACAACTCAAGATAGCAAGAACCAAACAATAGTCGTATTTCCTAAGCTCCATTGAATGTATCCTTTTTGCTTTGTTGACCCGTTTTCTCGTTCACACGTCTTTGGACAAAATTGAAATAACTCTCGAACGCCAATCCTCGGTTTCAGGTCACGACTCATCAACCATCAGTCATTAGAGTCTGATCATCAAATTCAGCCGGACGATTTTCTGACAGCCATTGCCCCGCAGATCGTCCAAATGTCCAAAAAATCGCTGGCCGAACAATGAATTCTAACGCCGTGCTAGTGATCAGCCCACCGATGATAACAGTCGCTACGGGATACAAGATTTCCTTGCCCGGCTCGCCGGCGGCGAGCGCCAGCGGAACAAGTCCGATTCCTGATGTCAACGCGGTCATCAATATGGGCGCTAATCGTTCTTTTCCTGCCCGGACCAACATTTCTTTCGACCAAGACTCTCCCTCGAACCGCACCAAATACAAATAGTGATTCAGCAACAGAATCCCGTTGCGAGAGGCAATGCCAGCCAGCGAGATAAAGCCGACCATACTGGCGATTGTGATAGTTTGTCCGGTGACGATTAAGGCCGCCACCGAACCGATAAAGGCCATCGGCAGCGCGGCCAGCACTTGCAGAGAAAAATTGGCCGAGCGAAACATTGTGTACAGCACGATGAACACACCGATCAACAACAGGAGGGAAACAATTACGATCACACGTGAAGCACTCTCTTGGCTCTGAAACTGGCCCTCATAGTGAACCGTGTAACCATCCGGCCAGGAATCGCTTTCCTCAATCGGAGTGATGCGGCTTTGAATCTCTTGGACGACATCGACCAGACCTCGTCCTGAAACATTGCACTGCAGGACGATCTGCCGTCTAACGCTTTCGCGTCGGATCGTATTGGGCCCGCCCGATCGATATACCTTCGCCACCGAGGAAAGTGGCGTTGTACCGCCTTCGGGAAGTTCGATCGACAATCGCTTCAAGACATCAAGGTCGTCGCGGTAATTGTCATCCAATCGAACCAGCAGATCGAAATTGCGTTGACCGAGCAAGACGTGCGAGGAGACGTCGCCGTTCAGGGCTGTTTCGACGAATTCATTGACGGTTTCCGCGGTCAATCCGTAGCTGGCAAGTTGGTCTCGATCCAGTTGGATCCGCAACTGAGGAATTGTGAATCCCGGCGGTTCTATTCGCAAATCGGTAACGCCGTCGTTGACATCGGCGACGGCTTGTTTCAGAATTTCGGCCTGACGGCGCAGGACGTTAAGATCGTCACCTCTAATCTTGATACCCACTTGGGCCTTGACGCCAGAGAGCATATGCGACATCAAGTGTTGCAACGGTTGCTCGACGTCGGTCACAATACCGGGTACCTGCATCAGCATGTCTCGAATCTCGTCGAGCACTTCGTCGCGGCTGCGCTGGCTGGCGGGATTGAGCGTAGCGATGATTTCAGACTGGTTGACTCCCATTGCATGCTCGTCGTGTTCCGCACGTCCTGTTCGCCGCACGAAAGCCGTCACGTCCTCAATCTCTTGAAGCCGTTCGTCAACGATGGAGGCAATCTGGTTCGATCGTGCGAGTGACGTACCCGGCGGTACCAACACATTTATCTGTACGGCTCCTTCATCGAACGGAGGCAGGAAGTCACGTTCCAACTGACTAAGAAGAAATCCAGCGATTGCCACACCAATCACGGCGAAACACAAAATCGTCTTGGGCATCCACAGACTCAAGCGAATCGCCCCACCAGCCAGAATTTTCAGGATTTTCAACAGAAGAGCATCTTTGGTATGCGCTGTCATTCGAGATGTTGGTAGCAACCAATAGCTCAACACCGGCGTCAATGTCAACGACACCAGCAGAGACGACAGAATCGAGACGATGTAAGCCGTTCCCAAAGGTGTAAACAGCCGGCCCTCCATCCCACCCAATGCGAATAGTGGCAGGAAAACTAACACAACAATCAACGTTCCGAAGACGATCGAAGTGCGGATTTCGCTGCTCGCTTGGAAGACGACGAGTAGTGCCGGCTTGGGATCTTGGCATGTCCTGTTCTCTCGTAGTCGACGAAAAATGTTCTCGACGTCGACGATTGCGTCATCGACCAGTTCGCCGATCGCAATTGCCAGTCCGCCTAATGTCATGGTGTTGATCGACAGCCCAAACCACTTGAACGCCATCGCTGTGACGACCATGGATAGCGGTATCGCCGTCAGCGTGATGAACGTCGTGCGGAAATTCAGCAGAAAGATGAACAAAATTACAACAACCAGGATGCCCCCATCTCGCAGTCCCTCAGTGACGTTGTTGATCGCCAGATCGACAAACTCCTTTTGTTGATACAGCTCCGGATGGACACGAATATCGTCGGGAAGCAACGTCTGGAGCTCTTCGAGCATGGAGAGAATCGCCTCGGTGACAAGGCGCGTATCGGCGTCGGGTTGCTTATTGATGGTCAAGATGACGGCTGAGCCACCGCTGAAGCCGCCATCTCGATTTCTGACGAACGCTGAACTGTCGCCGCGTTTGACTTGGGGTGCTTCGATGACGCGAGAGACTTGCTTCAGCAGCACAGGACGCCGCTCACGAATCTTAACAACAACTTTTTCCAAATCGGACACCGATTGAATGCGTCCCAGCGAGCGAACCAAGAGTTCGTTTGGCCCTTGATCGTCCAAATACCCACCGGTTGTGTTCCGATTGCTCTCGGCAACGGCTTGCTTCACGTCGTGCAATGACACTCCGTACATCAATAGTTGATGCGGATCGACCAACACCTGGAATTGCTTGCGGCCTCCCCCTATCGAAAAAATTTGTGCCACGCCGTCGATGGTCAGCAAGTTTTGGCGAACGACCCAATCGGCCAGTGTGCGAACTTCCATTAGATCGGTATGGTTCCCTTCGCTCCACATGCCGACCATCATGATCTGACCCATTATGGACGAAACCGGAGCTAATTGCGGGCGAACACCTTCCGGAAGTTGTTCAGCCACAAGGGCGATTCGTTCGGTCACGATTTGCCGGTTGGTGTAAATGTCGGTGCCCCAGTCGAACTCGACGTAAATCACCGACAAGCCAACATCCGATTGACTGCGAACCGCCAGAACTCCAATAGCACCGTTCAAAGCCGTTTCCAATGGAAATGTAATCAACGCCTCGACTTCTTCGGGTACCATGCCGTGGGCATCAGTGATCAAAGTGACCCGCGGTCGGTTCAGATCGGGCAAGACGTCGATACGCAGCCGCTGCGATTCCCAATTTCCCACACCAAACAAGAGAGCACCGTACGCACACAGTGCTATGGAGATCCCCAGAATCAAAAGGCGTTGTTTCAGAGAGAATCTAATGATGGCGTTCAGCATAATAGCTAATGACTATGCCCGGCGTGCGGATCAATCCCGCCGGATTGATTCTTTAGGGCTAATTGCATTTGATAGGCGCCCGAAATGACGACTATGTCTCCTTCAAATAACGAACCGTCGTCGGCGATCACAATCCAGTTTCGGTCACGATGCAGTTCGTGTACTTCAAGGCGTTCAAATCGTTCGCCGTTTTGTTGAAACACATACGACTCGGCCCCTTCGCGAATTACCGCATCGGTGGGAAGCACC
Source organism: Planctomycetota bacterium (assembly GCA_963582345.1). Taxonomy (GTDB): domain Bacteria; phylum Planctomycetota; class Planctomycetia; order Planctomycetales; family Planctomycetaceae; genus CAUZSN01. The sequence continues at coordinate 20,436 of CAUZSN010000010.1, read as the reverse complement.
AAGCTATCGGGCCAACGGGCGACGGGAATCTCTACACTAATCCGTTGCCCGAGCTTGAACTGCCATTGAATGAAACGTTGTGGAACGTCAGCTGTACCCACCATCTCGACACGCCGGTTTGGCAACTCGACATAGAAATGCAGCGTGCGGGATTCGGTGTCGACGTTACCCGACAGGTAAAGGATACGCAGCCCAGTGATTCTCTCGTCCGAGTTATCGTGTCTTTGACGGATCGCGGAAAGCGTCCAGCCGTTTTGGATTACTTTGTGCAGATGGTCCACATCCTGCTCAAAGGCCATGCCCTCAATCAACAATTTAGAATAATCGGCAAAAACACACAAACGCTCACCAGCCTCGACGTGTTGGCCTTGCTCTATGTTTAGCTGCTGTAATATCAACGGCGTTGCGGTAGCCTGCTGACCCAAGACGGCTGGCCTAGCAGGCACTGTGACAGACAATCCGGGTTTCAGTTTTCGATTCCTTAGAATGTCGTCGACGTCGCCGGTCGACAAGCCATGCAGCAACAGCAATTGCCGCTGTGCTTGCTGGGTCGCCTGCAGTTTGCTCATTTCGTATTGCAGTTTTAGCAACGTTTTTCCCGCGACAATGCCACGTTCGCTGGCTGGTTTCAGACGGTCAATTTCCTTTTGAGTAACGTCCATTGCACCGGCGTTCCGTAAGAACGCGGTTTGCGACTGCACCAGTTCTTCATGCATTAAATGCAACTCGAATAGTTTCTGCCCTGGTTTCAACGCTTCGCCCGGAGCTGCGAATATCTTGGTCACAACGCCACTTAAGGGTGCCACGACTTGCTGCTTAGTCTTGCCAGGACGATCGACGACAACCGCCGGCATGGTCACAGTTCGTTCATAAACACGCTTCCGGACAGTCGCCAGCGTCAGTCTCACATTCTTCATTGCCTGCGGACTTAACGTGAGTGACGTCGCACTGTCGGCTGCGTGCGTGTCGCGCCTGTGTGAGTGCTGTTCTCGAATAGTCTTGACGGTGTTTTCTGAAGCCGCTCTTCTGATATGGCCAAGCCAAGGTTGAACGGCGTACATACCGCCAGCTCCAATAACGACGGCCAAGACTGCTGTCAACAACAGCGGCCAGGTTGACCCCTTCGCTGACTGTGAAGACAACGAAGTCTGAGTGTCCGATTCCGATAGTTGCATGACGATATCTCCAACTCGGCGACGCACTGATTGATCAATACGTGACTGAAAATTCTGCATGTCGTCTGCACAAGACAAACAGACCCCGGTGACACAAGCAATCGCAAAGAGAGTCTCACCAACAACCTGGGCTCACTTGTCACTCACCGCGCAATCGAAAAGGCCTGCAATTAAATCAGAAACGATTGCAGCTGCGCGCGAAGCTGGCGTCCGCTGGAGACATCGTAATTACCATACGGCAAGCGTTCGATCTGAAAAAATTGAAAGAACGCTGCCCCCGCCAAATTACCAACCACAACTAACAGCACATCGGCAGTACCGAGAGTCGGATGAAAACTGCGGACCTTTGCAGTCAACGTCGCCCCGTGACAGATGCAGTCGTGGTCAGAATCATGACAGGGCAAAGCGGGAGAATGGTCAACTGGGTGCTCAGGATGATGATGCTCGTCCGACCGTTGTCCGTTGATGTCATGATGAGATATTTCATGATTGTTGTCACATGGTTCCCACACATGGCTGCACACGAACGGGCACGCCGCGATTAAAACGGCTAGTAAATGAGTTAAGAGAACTCGAGTGACGATCATGACGACACTTGCATTTTGTTCCGATTATACAAACCGCAAAGACTTACATTTTAGCGCCGTTTAACGACATTGGCAATATGATTTCACAACTGAATCAACGAACTCTTAAACGAAGCGTTTCAAGCTGGCAATTGTTCGGTAAATCCGGATGTTACTGGCCTTGAATGTACGTCCGTCCGCGATACTTTTTGGCGACACCGATGAATCCAAAGGCGGCAGCCAGCATTACCGACGTAAAGAACCAATAGTAGTGCGAACCTTCCAATTTACTCGATCCGTCTTGGTTTTGAATGAAGTTATTGACCAAGGCAGTGAATGCGTTGCCCGCTGAAACAGATAACAGATACAACGACATTATGAACGATTTCATCTTGTTCGGAGCCTGTGTGTACGAAAACTCCAGGCAAGTGATGGAAACCATTACCTCCGCCGCCGTCATCAAGACATAGGCCAACAATTGCCAAACGATGCTCGGGCGAAACCCTGTGGCGGCTACGTTCGGCCATGCCTGCACAGCATGTGGATGGGCACCACTGGGCAGCGGGTCTGCTGAGTGTACCTCGATTTCTCCCAGGCTTACGTAATCGCCGCCCCAATTGGAATTGATTCGAATCAGCACATACTCGGCTGACACGCTGCAGAATTCCAGTGTTTGAAGAGCGTTTTTTTTCTCCAAAGAAATCTCACCCACTCGTCGCGTCCATTCCCAGTTACCCTGGTGGTCGCTGCGCGGTTCCCCCTCAACCGTTCGTCGATCACCCAAACGAGTTTGCGCAACAAAGACTTCCACGTCTTTCGCCCAACACGATTCGACCTCGTCTCTTGTGGAAGCTTCGTCGCTGTTACTTTGTGTTGCCAAAAACTCTTTCAGGTCACTGAATGGATTGATCTTGATAGATGTAATGTCCCACGCATGTCGCTCTCGCAGTCGAATCACGATTTCTTGCGGAAACTTCCGGCTCACTGTCGCCACTTTTGCGGACACCCAGCCGCTTCCATCAATTTTCCCATCAAACAGGTTGTCGATTGGCCACTGTTCCACGTCGGCCTCCGACGTGGCGATCATTACCTCGCCACCAGTAATCTGACTTTCGATCCAGGCAGGGACGGCAAACGCAGGCACTGTGACGAAAAAGCCAATTGCGATTTTTCGCAATGGGGTGAGCGTGAATATTCCATTGATTGCCGGATAAATGACAAACGAAAACAATGGAATGAACAGCAGAATCAGCATCGGATTGGCCGCCTGTATCTGAGAAGGCATCCACTCAATCCCCAGCCAATGCCGGTCCATTCTCTTTGCCTGCTGAATCCATGCCGAACCTGTCTGATCGAACAGCGACCAAAACAATGCGACAAATACGTAAATAATCACTAGGTTTCGCATCGCGCGGAGTCCGTCGCCGCTAAATGCTTCTTTAACAGATGCGAATCCCGCGGGCGGAATATGAATGAACTTTCGGCGGCCCATCCAGAATACCACCGTGGCGATTAACATCAGAATTCCCGGCACACCGAAAGCCAAATGCGGGCCGAAACGAGATAACAAAATCGGTGTCAATAGGGTCGATGCGAAGGCTCCTACATTGATCGAAAAGTAAAACCAGCCGAAAACCTTGCCTAGAAGATACTGGTTCAGTTTGCCAAACTGGTCACCGACATGAGCTGACACGCATGGTTTGATGGCCCCTGTGCCAATCGCAATCAAAGTCAGCCCCAGAAACATCCAGAATCGAGTCAGTTCAATCGCCAGTGCCAAATGTCCCAAGCAGTAGACGATCGACAACGAAACGATCGTTCGATATTTCCCCAAGAACGCGTCGGAAACGATGGCGCCGATAATCGGAAAGAAATACGCCGAGGCCACGAACCAGTGGACCCACTCTCTTGCTGCGTCGTTCGTCATAACATCGCGGTTCCCGCTCCCATCGGATGCCACCACGTACTGCGTCATGGCGACGAACAGGATCGTTTTCATGCCGTAGAAACTGAACCGTTCGGCAGCTTCGTTACCGACGATATATGGAATACCGGCAGGCACATGGGACGACGGCAAGGAAGTGGTTCGGTAGTTAGATTTCGCCATCGTGTTCCAGAAATCGGTGTTCTATTCAATTTGCCGCATCTTAGCGGCACGGCGACTGTGGAAAGAGACTGCGTTCGCGTTCGTTACACAAATCACTTAGGCAGTTTTATTTCAAGGTTTTTGACCAAGAACGCCCACTTGTCGGCGACTTCTTCGATGATCTTGATTGTGGGCTTCCCGGCCCCATGACCGGCGCGGGTTTCGATGCGGATCAATGTCGGGGCGGGACCAGACTGAGCATGCTGTAGGGCGGCAGCAAACTTGAAGCTGTGACCAGGGACCACTCGATCATCCGTGTCGGCAGTCGTCACGAGCGTCGGAGGATATGTAGTCTGCAGTTTGAGATTGTGGTAGGGCGAATACGCAAGCAAAGCTTTGAATTCCTCAGGGCTGTCGGCCGAGCCGTAATCGTCGACCCAGAATCGACCAGCCGTGAACTTATGAAATCGTAGCATGTCCATCACGCCGACGGCCGGCAAACAAGCTCCGAACAATTCGGGCCGTTGAGTCATGACAGCACCGACCAACAAGCCGCCGTTGCTTCCGCCGTGAATGGCGAGCTTCTTAGGGTGAGTGTAGCCTTGATCGATTAACCACTCGGCCGCCGCGATAAAGTCATCAAAAACATTTTGCTTATTCAGCTTGGTACCCGCCCGGTGCCAGTCTTCGCCGTATTCTCCGCCTCCACGCAAGTTAGCCATTGCAAAGACTCCGCCCATTTCCATCCACAACAACCAACCGATTGAGAATTGCGGCGTCAACGAGATATTGAATCCGCCGTAACCGTAGAGCAGCGTAGGGTGCGAACCGTCCCACCTGAGCCCTCGTTTGTGAGCAATAAACATCGGCACTCGAGTCCCGTCTTTGCTCGAGTAGAATGTTTGGTTGACTTCGTAGTCTCTAGCATTGAATTTCACTTTGTCGCAGTGAATTCGCGTGCTTTCGCCCGTGATCATGTCGTAACGGTAAACGCTAGGAGGTGTCGCGAAGCTCGCGATCGAGTAAAACGTTTCTGTGTCCTTGCTCCGACCGCGAAAACCTGAAGCTGTACTAACTCCCGGCAATTGAACTTCGCGAACAAAGTGGCCGTCCATCGTATGGATCTTGATTTGCGATTGCACGTCTTTCAGATAGCGGGCCACGAACATGTTCGCGACAAATGAAACGTCGATCAATGTCTCCTTCGTTTCCGGAATGACCTGTTTCCAATTCTTCCTCTGGGTACTTCGAATATCAATCACTATCAACCGGCCCCGTGAAGCATCCAGGTCTGTCTTGAAATAGAAGTTCGACCCATCGTTACCGACAAACGTGTACTCGTTTTCGAAGTTGTCGATCAGATCTATTGGCAAACAGTACGGTTCGGTCAAGTCCTTGTACAAAACGCGGCATTTTTCGTCCGTCCCTTTCCAGACGCTGATTATCAGATACCGACCGTCTTCAGTCACTTTCGCGTCGAAACTCCACTTCGGATGATCCTCGCGGCGATACACCAGCGTGTCTTGAGATTGCGGCGTGCCGACTCGGTGGTAGTGTACCCTTTGGTTGAGGTTCAAATCTTGAAACTGTGTAGTCGGCTGGGGCTCGTCGAATCGGCTATAGAAAAAACCTTTGCCGTCTTTCGTCCACGATGTGCCGCTGAATTTCACCCATTTCAGTTGATCGTCCAGCACCTTACCGGTTTCGATTACCATCACTCGCCACGTTCGCCAGTCCGATCCGGCTTCTGCGATTCCGTAGGCCATATGCTTGCCGTCCTCGCTGAACGACGTGCCTGCCAGAGAAACCGTACCGTCTTTGGACCATGTGTTCGGATCGATCAGCACGCGAGGTTCGTCGTTCAGCGCATCCATGCGATATAACACGTCTTGGTTTTGCAGACCGTCGTTCTTGAAGTAATAGTAACGACCACCTCGCTTGAACGGCGTGCCGTACTTTTCGTAGTTCCATAATTCCGTCAACCGTTTGCGAATCGCTTCTCGTTCGGGAATCGACATCAGATAACCAAATGTCACTTTGTTTTGGGCATCCACCCACTGCGCCACTTCTTTCGATTCACGCGCGTCGGCTTCCAGCCAACGATAAGGGTCGGGCACTTTGATGCCGTGATATACATCGATATGTTCCATGCGACGGGTTGGCACGTATTTAATGCGAACATCTTCAGCCCATGTGACCATGGGAGTAAAACAGGCAAGCAACACTACGATCGCTCTTACAATTTCGATCATCAGAACGCCTCTCGTGGCTGCGTCAAAAATTCGTGTGCAACGGCCCAACGATTCGGCACATTATACACACCTGTTTTCATCCGTGTAAATTAGTTACATCCGTGGTTTACTATGGCTCTGAGGACTAACAGTAATGAGTCTATTGTCCGTCATCGTGATGATGTCCAGCCAATTGGTAATGGAATCATCCATAGACGCCAAATACAAACCTGTGAGTAAGCAACTGCATTCCATTCTTGAGTCTGAATGGGAACGAACACTGAAAGACAATTCTACGTTTGCCTCTCGTTTGGGAGATCACAGATTCAACACGCGTTGGACCGATTTGAGTGTAGATACAATCAAGGATCGTCCCGTAAATCGGTAACACGTGCTGACGCGATTGATTTCGACGTCCTCTCGGACGCCGATAAACTGAATTTTCGCCTGTTTCGCAATCAGTATGAAATCGAGGCAAAGGCTCATCAATATTGCTGGTTCTTGCTGCCGTTGACGCAACTCAATGGGATCCAGAATGATAACTCACTCGGCAATTCGCTCAGATTCGCTGTCCTGAAGGGTCATGAAGATTGGCTGGACCGGCTGCACGCGTTTCCGGCTTACATGAATCAGACGATTGCCTTAATGCGCAAAGGGATAAGGACTGGCAGAGTTCATCCAAAGGTCGTCATGAAACGCGTGCCGGCGCAAATCGCCAGACAGATTGTCGACGATGCACGACATCGAAAACGAAGTCGACCGCTACATCGCTTGGCCAGGCACTGGCCTACAAAATCGGAAAATTGAAGATCAAGGAACTCCAATCACAAGCGGAATGGAAACTCGGCAACAAATTCAACATCCGTGAGTTTCACGATATCGTCTTGTCTAACGGCGCCGTCACTCTAGATGTATTGGAATTTATCGTGCAAACGTGGATCTTTGAGAAAAAGAAATCCTAGACCTTGTCCGGAAACGAGTTTTCGAGTTTTTCCAGCTTTGGACGAATGATGAAACCACAATAAGACTGACTGGGATTTAGTCTGAAATAGTCCTGGTGGTAATCTTCTGCCGGATAAAACCTGGTGAGAGGGCAGATCTCAGTCACGATCGTGTCGGAAAATGCCGCGGACTCGTCGAGTTTCTTTTTGTGATTTTCTGCCAATTGTCGCTGCTCATCGTCGTGGTAGAAAATGACTGAACGGTACTGGGTCCCGACGTCGTTGCCTTGCCTATTCAACGTCGTTGGGTCATGTGTATGAAAAAAGACTTCCAACAGATCGTTGAACGAGATAATCCGCGGATCAAAAGCAACCTGTACTACTTCGGCATGCCCGGTCGTTTCGGAACAGACTTGTTCATATGTTGGGTCGTTGACACGTCCGCCGCTGTAGCCAGAGACGACCGATTCCACGCCTGTCAGCCGTTGAAACACCGCCTCGGTACACCAGAAACATCCACTACCAAACGTGGCTGTTCCCAGCCTGTCAGAACCCGACATATTCTATTCCTCACGGCAATAGGCACTGTTCATCATCAGATGAGAAAATTTCATAGGCGAACTGCGCCCTGCTGGCTCCGATTTCTGTCGTCAACGTGCAGTTTTGAATAGACCACTGGCAACAATAGCTGCGCTAACCGAAACCTTGCAAAACATCCATGATCTTGTCGAAATTATTTTCAACAACAATCGGACGATTCGCGAAGCGGGTGTCGATGACTCCGTGTTGTTGAAGCATCTCATCGAGTCCGCCTGTTTCGCGTGCTTCTTGATTCGATGATGAATGATAAGCCACTGTGACAGTGGGATCCTTCAGTTGATGGCCTGTCAAAATGCAGACGACGCGGTCGCTAGGCGCAACGACGCCCCGCTCGCGCAATAACTTCGCACCCGCAACACTGGCCGCGCTAGCCGGCTCACACCCAAAACCGCCAGAGCCGATTTGGGCCTTCGCGTCCAAGATTTCCTGATCTGTGACTTCTGCGACGACACCGTCGCAAACATCTAGAGTTCGAAGACATTTATTCAAATTGACCGGACGGTTGATTTCGATCGCTGAGGCCAGCGTCACAGCTCGTCGGTTGTCGTCGGCCATTTTCCGATAGAACTGGTCGATGATCTGTTCGTCCGGACGTCCGCCGTTCCAACGCAGGCCACGCTGTTCGTAAAGTTGATACAGGGTGTTGGCTCCGACCGCGTTAATGACGGCCATGCGCGGGACTCGATCGATTAGTCCCAACTGCTTCAATTCCTGAAACGCCTTTCCAAATGCACTGGAATTCCCCAGATTCCCTCCGGGAACAACGATCCATTCGGGCACTTCCCAGCCCAATCCTTCCAATACTCGGTATATCGTCGTTTTTTGGCCCTCCAGACGAAACGGGTTAACGCTGTTGCATAGATAAATTCCAAGCTTGGAGCACACCGCACGTACTTGGCACAAAGCGTCGTCAAAGTCGCCCTGAATCTGAATAGTTTTCGCGCCGTAGTCCAGCGCCTGCGAGAGTTTGCCGTAAGCGATCTTCCCACTGCCGACGAACACAAGCACATCGAACAGTTTCAACGTACTGGCAAAAATAGCCAACGACGCGCTGGTGTTACCCGTCGACGCGCAGGCGGCAAGTTTGGCACCGGCCATCCGGGCATGCGTGATGGCCGCCGTCATCCCGTTGTCCTTAAAACTGCCCGATGGGTTCAAACCCTCGTAATGCAGATACAACCGGCCGGCATTCATTCCGACGTACTGTCCGACTCCGGACGACTGTTGCAGAATGGTCTGCCCTTCGCCAATCGTGGCGATTCTGTCATTAGCAGCAAAGGGCAATAATTCGCGAAATCGCCAAACGCCACTGAAATCGATCGGATCCTGCCGGTGTCCCCATCGTGATTCGAATTCCCGTAACGAGGCCGGGACCGGCAGCCGGTCCCATACGTAATTGACGTCGATCAATCCACCGCAATCCGGACACGCCACATGCGTTTCGTCAACCGAAAACTTCGCCGAGCAGTCGGGAGAAATGCAGTTCTGAAACGAATATTCTGTGCCAATTGTTGTGGAAATTTCTTTGACTCCAAAGAGTGGGAACGCGACCTCACAGCATCAATTTTCACGCGTCAATCAACCAACTGCAACTGCAACAGAGATAGTGTCGGATAAATAGCGGCGACCGGAGTAGCAATTTGATGGCAAGAACTGAGCTCACAATCACCGAGAAGTCCATAATCCCAGTGTTTTCCGCAAATCGATTCGAACGGCTAGCTGCATCGCCAAACGTTGACTGTCGATTAAACGAGGCGACCGACAATGATACACCCTTAAACGTCCGCATTCACTTGAAAAGAGCCCATCTTTTGTTCGTGGGTGCGTAGCACAGAGAGCTTTCCGACCAATTGCTTGCGGAGCTCCGCACACCTTTCGACAGCGGACTGGAACTCCTCGCGAGCCGTGTGGACCGAAGTTGTCGCACCAATTCCTTTTGCAACGCTGCGGTCCAGCAAATGTAGGCTTGGCAGCATCTCGTCGCGTAGCTGGCCGATTGCTGTTTGGACATATTCCAGAATGTCCTCTGTCAGTGTTTGAATCTCCTGACGATCTTCAATTCGTTCTCTTACTGTCAACGTGCGGTGCTCGGTCTCATCAGCTTGTTCTAAATAGTCCGCCTCATCCACCAAGCGACCAAAGGGGCTGGCATCCTGCCTTGACCTTTCTGCTAACTCTTCCGCCTGTTGCAGACCTCGTTGAGCCCGTTCGAATCCGGGCCGAATTTTCAGGGCTTGATTGTAGTACTGAATCGATTGGGTGTAGCTTCCTATTTCGAAGTAGACATTGGCTAGGTTCTGATGGGCTTCCACCATATCAGGATCCAACCGAATCGCTTCACGATAGGCATTGACGGCCATCGTTAGTTGATTCAAGTGACGGTGCGCAATGCCGAGGTTATAGTAACCTTCGCTGGAACCCTTCGACTTTTGTAGTCCACGCTGCAGCACCAACGCGGCATCGGTGTAATTACCCATCCGATTGTACGCCGCTCCGATGTTAATCAGCGAATTGCCGTCGAGTGGTTTGAGTTGTGACACCCTTTCGAAATGCTGAACCGCGTCTTTGTATTGTTTCGTTAAGAAATAGGCCGAAGCCAGGCCGTTATGAACATCAGAGCGATCCGGATCGACTTCCACGACTTGCTGAAATAGATAGATCGCCTGGTCGAACATTTTCTTGCGAAATTCCTGCCGTGCCTGTTTGCACAACTTGTCGATGTCGACATCGGGCGCCATATTGAGCTCCCTTGTTCGGTCCAGTCTGTCAGCAGCAATTAACTCGGATTATTCACTCTTTTAATAGCAACGCGAAATCAGTTTAGTGATATCAACTTACTTCTCACACGTTCCTAAAAAGTCGCCTTGCTTTGCCAAGCCAACCAATCGATCACTTAAGTCACCAGATCACGTGAAGCATCAACGTCCCATGCCAGCTTGATGAGTGTCACCGCTCCGTGGCATCCAGATATTGTCAAAAGACCAGCGACCGTGCGAATGCTATCCACACGACCCGTCAGAAAATTCGTCGCCATCATCCGACTCCTTCCACTCACACCTTGGGATTCTTCCTCTCCGAAAACGTTCATTATAGGCTAAACAAAAAGGCAAAACACCCTGATCGTTTGAGATCGCACTGCTTTGTTGAAGGGCATTTTGTTTTGTCTAGCTGTAGCCCTGGCAAAGTCACGGAAAAGCCATTTGAACGAAAACGTCCTATTATAGTCGTGCCATATCTCGAAAAATCCTAAAGCAGCACACAAGTTTTAGTCATTCCAAGCAAGGCGCCTTGAAAAACCAACATTCTTTTCATCCCCACCGTCCTCACATCCTTTATTCAGAGATACAGGAAACCGGAGGCAAAAAAAACTGGGAATTCAGAGAGGCACGGTGGCAGTTCGATGAAGCCCTTTATGGAACACTCGTCCCATTCACATCGGCGTAGGCAAAGGAACACTTAACGTTTTCCTTGGGCCACGGCGTGCCGTCTACCTCGACGTAGGGATACACGAAATAGTTCAATGGAACGCTGTCCTGCTTGGGCACGAGCTGGATATCGCGACCGATGGTGAAGGCAACTCGATTTTCGGTGAGATTGCCAAAATAGTATTCCTTCATTTGGGGGTTCTTATCCGCCTCGGAAATGTCCACCGGCACCCAGCCTATCTCGTTGCTATGGAACAAGGCCCAACAGTGATAGCCGCCGATGGTCCCCTCACCCCGCTCCGGCGGCAAGGGAAAGCCAATTTCGAACCGCGCCGGCAGCCCTTTCGCACGAGCCCACGAGATGAACAGGCTGTGGAAATCGGTACAGTTGCCAAAGCGGCTGTCGCAGACCCACAGCACGTCGCCGTTGCCAAAGCCGGATTTGGATTTGTCATATCGGACGTGGTCGTCGACACGATCATAAAGTATTCGAGCAGTCGCCAGCAGATCACTGGACAACTTGATATCTTCGAGAAGACTGAGTGGCTTGCCGTCTAGCGGCACGTACTTGTTGGCAGAGAGGAAAAGCTTCCGTTGTTCGTCGGTGAGCTTGGTCTTACCGCCATGAATGGATAGCCCACAGACCTCGCTGCGGCTAATCAAGTAGGAAGTCTTAAAAGCTATGTCTCCAGAGGAGGGGCCCTTCATCTCAAAGTAAAGGATCTCATTGCCATAGATCGGTTCGATTGCAGTTCTAGCCGTGGCGGGCAAAGCCCGCTTCAGCACCTTGATCCTCTGGTGCTCGTTCGATTTCGGTATAGGCAACCAAACACGGACGCGGACGCCCTCGGGCAGACCATTCAGCGTAGCACCGTAGTCAAGGCGAAAGGTGCGTGACTTAGATTTGTGGCCCTTGTTGTGATTTTTTTCCCCCGCGACGCCTGTGGAGCAAAGAACGAAAACCAACAAGGCGTCAATCACAACGCGTTTCATGACAGTTCCTTTCTTGGAAATTTTTTTATCAGGGTTTCGCACAAAACAACGTTTTTAGCACATGTCCACCGTGAAGAAAATCACGGAGAAATCGAACAATGCCGACCAAGTCAAGTTGTGCGCGATGAAGAGGGCGACCCATCGGCTAATTTCATGCTTTCCATGCGGCATCTGCAGCACACGGCAGAATCTAGATTCGTATCGCGCCCTCATTTTTGTCGTCAGCACATCCTGATACATAGTTTCATCTAACGTAATCTTCCAGGACACATTTCCCAACCTATCCGCTCCGAGGAGTACTCGACCTGCGATAGATTCCAGTAGATTACTGTTTCGTGGGTTATATAGTATAAGGTTGCTTTATGGAACTACACTGCTTACAAGCATTTGCGGCCACCGCTGAGCCCGCCTTATCCGGTATACACGTCACCTTCGCACGCTGGTTACCCCTGCGATCAGACATACAAATCATCCTCGTTGAAATCATAAGTCAGACTATTCGAAATGTGATCCAAAATTGGACGCGTGTCTGTCAACTCGTGATCGGTACCCTGAAACAACACCAATGCGGTGAAATTGTCAACTTGAATCGCACGCAAGAAAGCACCGTTAATTAGTTCCAGACAGACAAATTCGACGTCGCGCGACTCGGTTTGCAAGCCACATAGTTTTACGTCGCTGTGGCAAATGTCCATTTCGTCGTATTCCTGTCGAAAAATGTCCAGGGCCGATTCGATCACTCATTCCGGCGATAGACAATCGAAAAATAACGTCAGCGACCAAAATGACGTCTGGGGACTCGCAACGGTCACCGTGATTTTACGGTCTCGACGTTCTTCATTTAATTCCCACCCATCGGGATAGCGAAACTTCATTCCGCGAGATTCGTAGACGCAACACATGCCGATGCTCTCCCAAGCAATCAAGACGTGTCAATCGACTGAAGCTGTAATACCGTAACGGGCTTGAGACAAAGCGGACGATCGTTTAAATTGGAAACGTAGAAAATATCAAGTTGCACTTTGGCACTTCAACGCTGAAGAGCTATAAAGCGTCAACCAACTGAATCCGTTGTGTCTATGATCAACAAGATCTGTCTTGACCAACGTTTTCTTGAATGATTGAAACTGGTGGACGTAGAACGGCGAGGAGTCACAAATGGCCTCTACAAGAGCAGAAGACGTGGCAGAAGTCCTTTGGGAATTGAAGCGAGCCCAAAAAGTAGCGACGTATAGCACCATCGCCCGTCGGGCTGGCTTCAGCGCCGGAACCAATGGACGCGCCATGCAAACGTGCCTGCGGACCATTCGCAGAGACTGGCCGCACTTGCAATGGTGGCGGGCCGTTAAAGACGATGGACGACTCGCAAGAGGTTCCGAGCAAGAAGCAAAGTTTCGTGAGGCGGGATTCGATTTACAAGAGGATGACAAGGACGACGATGCCATTGTTGTCAATGCTTTGGATGAACACCTGATGGATTGGGAAAATAACGAGGCAAAAGAAGCAGACCCCAGCGAATCGTAACAACGCGATTCTTACCGCATCAAAGATGCCCGCTTCCGTCAAAAGCTGGATTTCTACGTGTCCTTGTGCCGACGCATGAAGTATTGTTGCAATGCCGTTGCAGTGTGACCTCGCTCTCCGCTGGCGACTTCCTCGGGCGTCCCTTCCGCAACAATCGTTCCGCCTTGGTCGCCTCCGTCGGGCCCCATGTCAATCACCCAATCGGCGCTTGCGATCACATCCAATTGGTGTTCGATGACCAAGACCGAATTGCCTTGTTCGACTAATCTGCGAAGCAATTCGATGAGTTTTTCGACGTCGGCCATATGCAAGCCGGTCGTTGGCTCGTCCAATACAAACAGCGTTCGAGTCGAGTCTGCTCGACTCAGTTCCGTCGCCAGTTTCACTCGTTGAGCTTCCCCGCCAGACAGCGTCAACGAAGATTGGCCCAAACGAAGATAGCCTAGCCCGACGTCACTGAAAGTCTTCAAAACCGTTTGCAGTCGAGGAAAATTCTCGAAGAACTGGACCGCGTCCTCAATTCGCATCCGCAGCACGTCGGCCACAGTCTTGCCACGGAAACGAATCGCTAGCGTCTGCCGGTTGAACCGTGCGCCTCGGCAACCGAAACATTGAACGAACATATCAGGCAGGTAATGCATTTCAACGCGTTTTTCCCCGTGCCCCGCGCATTCTTTACACCGACCGTCTCGTACGTTGAAACTAAATCGGCGGGGTTTATAACCGCGAATGCGCGCTTCGCGTGTCTGAGCAAACACCTTGCGCACTTCGTCCCAAATCCCGGAATAGGTGGCCGGATTGGACCGGCCGGAACGACCGATCGCAGAATGATCAATTTCGACGCACCGATCAATATGCTCGACGCCCTGCAATTCAATTGCTTCGAATCCATACGATGGTTCTAGAGCATGCGCGGGACTGGATCGCGTTATTGTCAAAAGGCGATGTAGTGCTGGAACCGCCGTCTGCGTGATAAGTGATGATTTTCCCGAACCGCTGACGCCGCTGACGACTGTTAAGACGTCCAACGGAATCCGCACCGTAACGTTCTTCAAATTGTGTCGTCTGGCACCGTTCAGCGTAATCGACCGTTGATATTCGACTCGCAACCTTTTTTGCTTCGGTCGAAAGGTGATACCGTCATTCAAGTAGCGACCTGTCAGTGACTTGGCCTGCCCAACGACGTTGTCCGGTTTGCCTTCAGCCACAACTCGGCCCCCATCATTGCCTGCTCCCGGGCCGAGATCAATCAGATAGTCAGAACGCAGCATCATATCGCGGTCGTGCTCGACCACAATGATACTGTTGCCGCGATTACGAAGCTCCAACAGTGATTCGATCAGCCGGCCAGTGTCGCGTGCATGCAATCCAATAGTGGGCTCGTCCAAAATGTAGCAAACGCCAAGTAGTCCGGATCCTAGACAACCGGCCAAACGCGCACGCTGAAATTCTCCGCCTGAAAGAGTTCTGGTTGGACGATTCAATGTCAGATAGTCCAAGCCAACTTGATTTAGGAATGCTAGGCGAGTCGCAATATCGGGAAGAGTGTTTTCGACAACAAGCTGTCCTTCGGCAGTCAAGGCGACATTGAGGGGACTCGATTGCATCTCGGTCAGCAATCGATCGACAAATGCGCCCGCCTGGGCCACGGTCATCGCCGTGAATTCATGTATGGCCGTCCCAGCCAATGTCACCGACCGGGGAATCGATCCCAAACGCGCTCCACCACAACTTTGGCAAACTGGTAACTCCTGTAAATGTCGGCTGCAAGCCAAGACATCAGCTTCACCAACATCGACCTGGTAACCCAACCCTTTGCACTCGGGACAGGCTCCATACGGTCTGTTAAAGCTGAAAATCCGTGGTTCCAGGTCTGAAAAGCTGACACGGCACTCGGGACAGGCGAGTTTGCTACTAAACAACCGGTCGTGCCACGTATCGGATTTCTGAAAGCTGACCAGACAAACCCCATCGCCGTGCCGCAAAGCCAGTTCAACGGATTCCTGCAAACGACCGCGAATTCCAGATTTGACAACGATTCGGTCGATGACTACGTCTATGTCGTGCAATTTGTTACAAGCCAATTGTGGCGGGTCGGTCGAGTCGACAATCTGACCATCGACTCGAGCACGCACAAATCCTTCCTTGCAGATTTTCAGGAAGATATCACGATGCTGGCCCTTGCGCCCTCGGACCAGAGGAGCCAGAATTATGACTTTCTGCCGCTCCTGGAATGCCAGAATCGTATCGACGATTCGTTGTGGACTTTGCTGCGATACTGGGCGTCCGCATTCGATACAATGAGCCTGCCCAGCTCGAGCGTACAGCAAACGCAAGTAGTCGTAGATCTCCGTCATCGTTGCCAACGTGCTGCGCTGATGGGCCGAAGTGCTCCGCTGATCAATGCTAATCGTCGGCGGCAGACCTTCAATCATGTCCACGTTCGGACGTTCAAGCTGATTCAAGAACTGCCGCGTATACGTCGACAAACTCTCCAAATACCGCCGTTGCCCTTCAGCAAATAGCGTGTCAAACGCCAAGGAACTTTTCCCACTGCCGCTGACTCCAGTAATGACCACAATCGATTCGTGCGGAATGTCGACGTCAACGGCACGTAGGTTGTGCACGCGCGCCCCGCGAACTCGGATATGACGATTGTTTAGATTGTGGTCAGTCGGACAAGACATTTTAGCGTCCCTTGCAGTAACATATCACACTCGCACCTGATCTTGGACATCGAAATGAGTTCCGTCGTTCCACACCGATTTCTATTTCGATACTCGATTCCGATCCGCCACATTGCGCGGCTGCCAAAAAAGGGACGCAAGTTACTTGATTTGCCTGCTGATTGCGCCCTGCCAGACTTCAGCGAACTGGACAACGCACAATGCTACGGCGAACTCCGCATCGCCTGGAATTCCCATGGCATTGGATTCAGTGTCATTGTTTCCAGAAAGAAACAACCGCCAACTGGTGATCTGAGCGATCCAACGGAATCTGACGGGTTGCAAATTTGGATTGACACTCGGAATACGCAATCCATCCACCGAGCTAGCCGGTTCTGCCACCATTTTTGTTTTCTGCCGAGCGGATCGAAAACGAACACACCCACCGCCATCCAATTGCCCATTGCACGAGCCCGCGAAAACGCTCCGATCACTCGTTCGAATGATCTGCGCGTTTTCGAGCAAAGGCGGATGGACGGTTATGTTTTGGAAGCTTGGCTGTCGAGCGACCAATTGACCGGCTACAACCCTGAGGCCAACCCTTCTCTCGGTTTCTATTACTACCTGCGTGACAATGAATTGGGGGAACAATTCCTAACCGTTGGCCAAGAATATCCGTTCGTCCACGACCCCAGTCTATGGACCTCGCTGGAGCTCGCACGGTAAATTTAATCTAGTCAGGGCTTCTGGGCGTGACATTGTCAATACAAAGTTTGCGGTTGGTTTCGAATTGTGAAACGCTACCGATCAGAGAATCTGGTGTACTGCGATTACATTGCGGTCATACCAGTTTTACTAATGCCAGGTTTTTCTGGCCTGGGATGAGATTCATTCTTGCCCGGCTGGTGCTCCGATAATTAAGACGTGGGGAATGACGCCACTTCCCGATTCCATCGGCACCACCTGTGCTTTATGAAACATTTGTACAGTGATTATTAGGCACGAAATGTCGTCATCCGGCTCGCAATTCGGTAATGTCGGGTGTTTGTGGAAAATGAAACTGCTACCGAGCAAATCGCGTTTGTGTGGAATTTTTCGTTATTTTCGGTCACGTCGACTCTATAACATGGATCAAAGTGGCATGCGCAAACTGAAGCACCCGTACTGCGCGTTAGAATCGATTGTCATCCCGGAAGTTTTACGCGCGCCAACAACGCGAATTGACAGCACTAAGGGAGCCGACAGAATGAACCAAGTGTCAATTTGGTTCGCCGCTTCTTGCTGCATCGCATTTTTCGGGTGGTTTTTTCAGCCATATGCCGTTGCTCAACAGCCTGCACCTCAGAACGGTGGTCAAAATAGCTTGATTGCCATGGGCGATGAGTCGCCTCTGCTGGTTGAGCCGAAAACTCCCGCAACACTTTTTAATGCGGTCGTTTTGATGTTCGATCTGGCTCGGCCGAATCTCGCCAAAAAATACCTGGAACAATTGATGGCGCTTGAGCCAGACGACGCAGCCATACTGCGGATACGTGACAAACACGGACCGGCAGTCTTTCTTAAGCTTGCGAGAAAAACACAGCTACAACCGCTTTCAATCCGCCTACTGCAACGTATGAACCAGGTGTTTCGCCGAGCCGCAACTAGTGAACAACGAATCGACCAGCTCATAGCCGATCTGAACGGCACTGTGCAACAACGAGACGTGGCAATTCTACAACTACAAAGCGCCGGTCCGATCGTAGTCCCACGCCTGTTGGCTCATATGAGTGATCCAAAGCAGGTTGATCAACGTAATCTGCTGCTTTACACGCTGATTCGTCTGGGACGCCAGATGATTCCGCCGCTGTTGGCAGCAATGGATGTTCCGGACGCGAACTTGCGTGCGACAGTGATCGAGGCATTGGGCTGGATGGGAACCAGCGACGAAGCTCCGCACCTGTGGCATCCCGCTTTCGGACCCGACCAGCCGGCAAGCGTTCGCATCTCAGCTCGTCATGCACTAGCCCGGATTTTGTTTGGGTCGGTAGACAAAGTAGAACTAGTCTCAGCATACGGCGCCACACGCGAGCTGGAGCGGATCGCTCGACAACACTTTATCGGCGGATACCAGTGGCCGCTGCAAGACGATGGTTCGGTCGCCTATTGGTTGTGGGACACGCAAACGGAAGTTTTGACTCGGACGAATTTATCTCCGGAAGCTGCGTCTCTACTTGTCGGAACTCGTTTGGCTCGACAAGCCATATCGCTGTTGCCAGAAAATCGCAATTTACAGGCGCTCTATTTGGGACTGTCGTTGGCAACCGCAGTTCACAAAGTAGGTTGGGATCGTCCGCTTCCGACCGGCCCCAACACGGCTCACAACCTGGCTTTAACAGCCGGCGAGGAAGTCATGTCGGAAGTCCTTTCTCAGGCAATAGATGCTGCAAATCCCGCCAGCGCTGTGTCAGCCTTGCAAGTACTCGGTCAGATCGGGACACGCCATCAGCTGTATGTGAAAGACCGCAAAGGATCACCGATTATCGCTGCACTTAATTATCCCAATTTAAGAGTGCAATTCGCGGCCGCTTGCACAATTCTGCAACTTGATCCGGATCGCCCTTTCCGAGGGTCCAGTCGGGTGGTTGACATCTTGAGGCATGCACTCAGTGATGGCGGCGCCGCGCGAGGGTTGGCTATCGACGCCGATTCGGACCGCGCCTCAAATGTTGCGGCAATCCTAGAAAACCTGGGATATGAGCCAGACTTTGCGACTACAGGACAAGACGGTTTTCGAATCGCTGCCGCACGTGGAGATGTCGAGTTGATTTTGCTGCATACCAACTCAGTCCGTTGGGGGCTGTCGCAGACAATCGTCAACTTACGCGCCGACGCTCGCACTGCTAACATTCCCATCGCGATCTATGGTCCTGACTCGCTCAGACACGAAATGTTGGGTTTGGCAGAAAGATTCCCTTTGACGACATTCATTGTCGAGTCGACTTCAGCGCATGACGTCCGGATGCAGTTGCAGCCATTTATGACTAAATTTAAGACGCCGCCGCTGACACCACAACAGCGAAGCGAACGTATCGATGCAGCTGCGTTCTGGTTTGCTCATATCGCCAATGGAAAGCGATCTAATATCTTCAACCTCGCACCAGCCGAGAAAGCATTGTTCCACGCCATCAACGATCCGAAATTGGCCAGCCGGTGCCTGTTCGCATTGGGTGCCGTTCCCTCAAATTCCTCTCAAGAACAATTAATGCAACTCGCGGTTATGGACACATTGGACACTGACACACGAGAGACCGCAATTTTGCAGCTCGCCTTTCACATCCAACGGTTCGGCCTGCTATTGAGTTCGACTCGCATTCATGAATTGGAGCAGGCAGCCGACAACGCATCAGAAACCGCTCTGAGAACGGCCTGGTTGTCGGTTATCGGTTCACTTAAACCGAACGCGAAACGGGTCAACCAACGGCTGCTCAAATTTCCGCAGCCGTCCGTTCCGTAACAACCTGGCAGCTCTGACGGACTGCTTATGCTTCGCTGAATCAACGCGACCGGATGCAACTTATCTAAGCATCCATGCATCACAGGCAGGCACATTCTTCCTGAAAAAACCGGAATTTTGGCTGGGTTGTTGCCTTTGATATGTCCCCTCGAATACTTCTTTCTATCTTCTTGTAAAGTGCCTACAGTTGGGACATAATGGCTAAGAAATATAACAGATGATGGCGAACACAAAGTTCGTCACAATGTCATTCGCTCTTATTGAGCCTATCGCCACCCAGAAAATGTCGTCGAGTTCCGCCTCAGATGCTACTGCCTTAATTGATGGCATGATCGGCACAAGTCCGGCGATGCAGGAAGTTTATCGCCTTACTCATCAAGTCGCCGCCAGTTCGGCGACTGTGCTGCTGACTGGGGAAACAGGAACCGGTAAAGAATTGGTTTCGAAAGCGCTTCACGAAATGAGTTTGCGTGCGACTGGTCCATTCGTCCGCGTCAACTGTGGAGCCTTGAGCGAAAGTTTACTTGAGAGCGAGTTGTTCGGGCATGTGAAAGGGGCCTTCACCGGAGCGCATGAAAATCGCACTGGACGCTTTGAGGCAGCGCATGGCGGAACCATTTTCTTGGACGAAATCAATTCCGTCAGCTATACGTTGCAGGTAAAGCTGTTGCGAGTTTTGCAAGAACACGAATTCGAGCGAGTTGGTGACACCCGAACTATTCAAGTCGACTGA
>CAUZSN010000009.1:0-44223 GCA_963582345.1 Planctomycetota bacterium | reverse complement strand
TCCGATCAGGAGGCAGGATCCCTTCCTGGCAGGAAATGTCCAAGATGTAATCACCGCGATCGACTATGTGAAGAACGTGAACGCCAAGCGTTTAGCGATTATCGGGTTCTCTCGGGGAGGATTGCTGGCTTTTATGTCATCGACAAGGCGGAGTGATCTGAAAGCAGTTGTGCTGATGGCTCCAGCACACGGCAGAGGTGCTCTGCGCCGATTCCTTGCAGACGCCCGTAACGTTACAGCCCCAACCTTGATTCTTGTGGCGAGGAACGACACAAAGCAGGCAGACCATGTACGCATCAGTCGACAGATCAACGCCACTCTAAAAGAGACTGGAAAAGAGAGTCGGTTAATCGTGTATCCACCTTACCAACGAGATGGGCATCGCTTATTCTTCAAAGTTCGACAAAATTACTGGCAAGATGTTGAGAAATTCCTCAAAAACCATCTCGGTGGATAGTCTGCATCCGATCGTCCTTGATGCAAGTTGAAGGGTCTCATACACGTCCGAGGCAAAGTTCCGTACTTAGCTGTCATTTTCCGATTGGTGAAACAACGCGGCAGGGAACTGCAAGAAATACGGTCAGCACATTGACACAGTCGTCTAAAGTGTAAACGGTGAACAGCGTGTCGAGCTCTGCTCGACGCATTTGTGCTGCTCCGGCATCATGCCGTGCGGCCTCGATCCGGCCTACTTGAATAATCCAGGTTGGTTACGTTGTAGTAGGTCAGCAATCTGCTTGAATTGTGTCTTGAATGCGGACGGTTCATAGCTCGCCGTCATCGGCAGTGACAGTTTCAAGTCAACTTCGAGAACTGGACGATCTTCGCCTCTTAACTCTTGGCTTGTCGTTCGTCCTTTCCGTAAGTCTAAGAGAAACATCGATTCAAGCGATGCGAGCTTACGTTCAATTGCATCAAGTCCCTTTCTGTTCTCATACCACCCCACAAATTCTCCTGGCTTCTTGATGTCGTACCAACCGGGCTGTCTGCCGGACTGCTTCTTACTGCCTTTCGATTTACGTTCGCTATAGACAATTTGAAAAGCCCAGACTAATTGTCGTGCAGAATCGTAGTCCAGAGTTTTTGTCATTGCTAATTTACAGATCTCATTTTCTATCATTACACCGTGTGCATGAGTCAGATTTCTTTGCTCAAGCTTCTCTGCCAAATCGTCCGCCCATTTCGCCACCTTTCGCGTACTCGTCTGCAACATGTGCGGATTTCCGAATGGGCGTTGGTTGGTCGCATCTCGAACTTCGCGCATTTGCCGATCCAGTTCCGTTTCAGGGACGTCCGCGATAAGAAGAGCGAGTTGGACCAATGCCGTCGGCCATTCATGAAGCATCGGGCGACCCGGAAAACCATTCAGTTTACGCCGTTGTCTCCACGCCGGACTTTGTAGTTCATGGTGGCAGGCAAAACACGCGAATTGTGCCAGTTCTGGCCAATCGATCTTGACTACTGGAGACGCCTCGTTAGCACAAAGATCGGCGACCAGTTTCAGTGATTCACTGAGATTGAGCAATGCTCCGATAATCAGCGACTTTGTCCTATGCAGGTTCTGAGGGCTAAATTTTCTATTTGTTTCCTTTAGAAACTCATTTCGAATCGCTTTGGACTTTTCACCAAACGGTCGCCAATGTCTCGGTTCTTGGTCGATAAATGTCTCGATTTCGAATCCAGGAAGTGGAGGATGACCGGCAGCATACATTTCGTGGGTGACAACTTTACCTTCCTTCGCGTTCCCGAGATGACATGACAGGCACATGCGGATCTTGGAAACAGTCGAACGAACATCGTAGAAGCCATACTTTCTCTGCTTTTGATCAGCAGACATGAAACGCCACTTTGTTTTGGATCTATGAATGTCCTCCCATCCGGGCAATCCGTTTATCCCGTCCCCGGCGGGAGCGTGACATCCTTCGCAACTAACGCCTAAATCGAGTCGAGGGTCCGTTGTTAGTTTTACGGGGACTAAGCCGTTCACAGCTTCCATTTGGGCGAGGGGCATTGCCGAGTGACAGGCAAGGCATCGTTGGTCCCGATGAATCTGCGACTTTTTGTTCTCGTCAACGATTTTCAAAATTTTGGCCATACGTTGTGATTGGTCATTGAGTAAGACAGCGAAGGCCTGATAGTGCTTGTCGTATCGCCCCCATATCTCAACTTCATTCAACAGCACCCAGCTATCGTCAACCGTTCCGCCAAGTCCGGGGATAGCGTCGTTTTGTGTTGGTTTGAGATGGCAGATTCTGCAGCTATCGTTGACACCAACAAATGTGCGTCCCGTGCCACTTCGCTTGTTGATGTCTGCTGGATCTCCCTTTGTCGGCTGAGGGCGTACCGTGTTCAATCCATCATCAGCGCCTTCGGAAAATCCGTGCAAAAGCAAAAAGACTTCGCCACACATCAAGGCGACGATTAAAGGTAGACCACGCATTCGATTGAAACTATTGCTGGGCATGAGCCTTACACCAGTCAGATTTTAGAAGCTGTTGGATTCGATACAGTTCGTGTCTTATGGCATCAGGTGAGAATTCCTTCGGACTGTTGAAACCTTGCCGAAACTCTAGTTGCTTGCGGATGTTTTCCAGCGAAGCATCGATAGCGTGTTTGGCATGTGTCTGAGTTTTCCCGCTCGGCTGCAAGTCGCTGAATCCCTGATGGACGGCAACTAGTGCCAGATAGAGCTGGGTCGCCGCATCCCAATTTTGCGGCTCTAGTTTTCCTTCATCGGTGGTAAAGCGAATCAACAGAGTGCTCAGGTCCTGAAGTGTGTATGACTGAGAATTCAGCACCTTAGCGCAATCGGATAGATTCTCTCGTAGAACTTGAGCGTGATGTTTCACTTCCGTAGGCTCGGGGTAGGATTTGCTCATTTCTTCCTCGAGTTTGGCCGAGACATCCTGAATAATTTTCAGGTCGGCACTAATTAATTCGTCTCCTACCTCCGTAAACAATGGAAAAGACCAGGTGCTCCACGGATAACTTCCGGGACGTCGGTTGGGGAATGCGCGTTCTTGCCGCCAACTATTTGCCGTTAAATCGTGGTGGCAGGCAAAGCAACCATGCTCCGCGAATTCCGGCCATATAGCCTCCTCGCTACTCACTCGTGATACGAGTAGCTCGACGGCGGCTTCGGCCGAGGCGACTTGACCGACGGCCCACAGTTTTGCCTCAAAGTATGATTGATTAGGTCGTTTACCGTCCGGCGACTGGCGAGCGAGGTCGTCTCTCACTGGCCAGTGCTTCGGCATATTGGCGTGAAATGCAGAGAGTTCAAAAAACAAACGTGGATGACCGGCTGCGATCAAGTCGTGATTGACGTCACGTTCCTGTGAACCGACATGACACTCGACACAGACGCGAGCACGAGTCAGGATGTCTTTGGTATAATGAAATCCCTTGTCGGCCTTTTCCCAGCGGTCGTTGTCTTCCCAGTCGCGCTGCACATGCAACTTTAACCATTTTTCTGCCGGACCGTGACAGCTCTCACAAGTAACACCGTCCATCAGTTGTGGCGAAGCCGAATGCGGTGCATGACAGTTCAGACACATTGCAGACTGATGGGCTGGTGTTTCGAGACGGAGCTGCGCTGTTATTAGCTGTGATAAATCGCTAAACAAAACCGTGTAAGCTCGAGCGTGCGGATCTTGTTGAATCCAGATACTATACTCGCTTCCGATCGCTCCGCGCGACCCATCGCCGCCATGACAATTTGCCGCGGCGCACGATCCGGCACCGACAAACTTAAACAATGGACGTTGGTGCCCATTGCTTCTCGTCAGGTTGTCTGTTGGCGAATCGGCGGACGCCATTCGGTGTAGTCCAGTCAAAGGTTCGCCGCCTTGACTGGAATCGTTCGGCAACGCTAACCATCCAGGTATGGCAACTGATACGACAAGGAGTAAGCGGGCAAAGGAGCCATCCTTCCGGGGCTCTTGTGAATTCGCATGTGACAACTCACCGAAATGGTGCCGTGTTGTTATACAGAAACAGGAGGGCTCCGTTGGGGCTTGACGACTGTCAGTTGCGCCAAAAATCTCAGGCCAATGACCTGGGCTATTGTGTTTTGCCCCTACGGGGAAAAATTGGCTGGCCCAAAGGGCCAGAACCCGAAATCCCAGGCCGATCAGCCTGGGAACTGGAACAAACCAAGGCCCAGTTAATCCCCAACGTGGGTGATACCCACGGGAATTCCAACACGATTTGTATAAAAGCGCGGACTGATGTCCGGCACAACAGATCGTCGCCGCTTTGTGGCTATTGCGAGTCCGATCTGTGAAAACGTCGAATTCGGGAACTCGTGATCTAAGAATTCGCAGCATCAAACCCATATGTTTCAAGCCTGTCGTAATGGTATTGGATCCAGAACTGTATGAACCATATCTTTGAACTTTTGCGCGTCCAGGTTGCATTGTGCTACTTGTCTCGGTGCTTTCCTGTGACATCGAACGGCCCGCCAAAGTGTTCTCCGCTACGATCGTGATAAGTGTGACACTCGACACACTCCGTTCGTGCACCGGTAATGGAGCCCCAAGCCGTGGCCATTTCTGTGCTTGGTTTGGAGGTGTGACATTGTAAACACACCTTAATCGACGGCAGCAATACTTCGCCGGTACTCTTGCTGTTCACAACGCCTGTATGACAAGACGTACAGCTCATGAAACGGTGGCTGTCGTGCCGGAATCGGCTGTGAGACATCCAGCGAACCGGAATGTTAGGCGGTTCGATGTGCCAATTTTTTGTGCCGAGTGGTTGTTTTACGGTGTGACAGTAACGGCAGCCACCTTCCGCCTCGTAGCCAAAAAGAGTATGCGAATGGGTCCGGGCAACCCGTTCTGCGGCTTGAACTCGAGCCTTCACGGATTGGGCTTCTTCGGCTGTTAGCTCCTGCCGAAATTGTCGACCGGGGATTCGACGAACTATTTCGGGCTGTGCCTGAAAAATTGGCTTTCGTCCGTCCAACGTCTGCAAGGTATAGAGGTCCGTTAAGAAGCCTCGGACCAATTCCGGTTCGTGATGCGGTACTTCTTTTCCCGGAAAGTTTTGGTTGTCGAAGAAAAGCGGATGGCACTCGGCGCAGTGCTGCTCGTAATTGATCGGAAGTATATAACGACGCTCTGCGTCCAGCAGGTGACACGTCTGGCAGCTTCGCGACAAATCGGTGAACTGGACGTCTTGGCCGACTAGACCGTAGACGAGTTTCCCATTTTTCCGTTCTTCTTTCAGGTGGGCCGCATGGTTGAATCGTATCCGTGCCCGGTCCTGCCATCGGGCAGTGGTTTCACCCTGACGTTGGAAATAAGACATTACGGATTGGGCTGCGTGCGATTCGCCAAGGGTGGTTTGTTCAGAATCGGTTGCCCATAGCCGGTGGACTGCGAATTCGGGATGACCACCCTCTGAATCAAAGAGGTCAATAGTTCGGGCAAATGTCTTCGAAGGACCGTGGGTCGTCTTCAAATCCGAGTGGCACAATATGCAATGCAGGTTGGACATTCGGGTCAGATCCTGGTCTCCGTGATGTTCACGATGACAGAACGCACAAGAAATGTTGTGATGTGCGGGGATCTGGTTGTTGTGATGAACCGGTCCATCGTGACATGTCGTACACAATTTGTTGTCCACCGAGTGGATGTTATTGTCGAGATTCACCAGCCTTCGTAGCGGCGCCCAGTTTTTGTGGCACTTGGCACAGTCATTTTCGAACATCTTGTGTGGTGTCGATAGCGGACCCGCATCGAAGATTCGGTAGTCGCCGTGGGCGAAGGCAAAAGCCAGCGACACGGCCGAAACGAATCCAGCCAATAGCGACGTCCACCACGCCACATGTCGCAATTGGTTCGGACGTCTATGAAATTCAATCTCGACGCGTTCCGCGAGTTCTCGGCTGGTTCGATTGCTTGACATGTGACGACTCACCAACGCTTCCGTCAGGCGGATTCAGTTCATTCGCAAGATTCAAGCGAAGATGTCAACTCGTTTCCAAACTCCGGCGGCAATTCAAAACGGTACAACGCGTAAACTGACGATAGCATGTGCCGCCAACAAAACCAGCAAAACGATTGAAATCGGAATGTGGACGAACAACCAATAGTGCATCCAGCGGTGGATTCTTTGTTGAATAGCAAATTGACGTCGCTCTTCGCAATTCGCTTCAAGACGCATCAATGCGTCGTGCAACTCAACCGGCAAATTGGCTCGCATTTGCGCGAAAACTCGTTTCGCATCTGACTTGCCGCCGAGCTGTGGCGGATTTCCGTGTGCGTCTAAGTAGGGCCGCACAGCGTTCACATAGAACTCTTTCAGTTCGGCCGTTCGCAGTACCGGCTGCTGGAGAGAATTTTTCTTCGTTTTTTCCTTGGCTTGAGCCACGGTCGGCATCGTTTTTCTTGCCTTCGCGCCTTGGGCGTGGGTTAATTCCAAAGGCGATTTCGGTTTGTTCAGCTGTTCTGCATTGGCTGCCTGAGTGCGAGCCAATTGGAGAGGTGATTTCGGCTGAGTCGGCTTTCCGGACCCGTCCGAATCCTTCGTTGCTTGTGCCTCTTGGGCTCGCATTTGTTTCAAGGGTGACATGTCCGACTTGGGCTCCGCGGACTTCGGTTTTGGCGTTACGGCGTTTTTTTTTGCGGTGGGCCGCTCTTTCTTGGCCGGAGTCGGCGCAGTGGAATATATGTTAAATAGCAAGTTTTCGAAGTCGCTTTCACGCTTCAGCCATTTCTTTTGCCTAGCGACCGCTTGAGCGACCGGTTTCAGGGGCTCGAACGCCACGTCCAGTTTCCCGCATTTTTCGGCGACAAATTTGTCGGAAAGAAACTGCATCGACTGACAGAGAAACGGGACCTGTGCGTTAAACGTCTCGAAGGGTATCCGAGTCGTCCAAAACCGTGGAAGTATCTGTTGCACGGCGAGTCCAAAAAACCCGCTCGCGATGACAACGGCGAAAGTGATGCACAACAGATTCTCTAATAGACCACCCCAGCCGAAGCCGCAATGAAACAGGATTAGCGGAACACTAAGCGCTCCCAGCCAAATGTGTCCCCTCAGCCAGAACTGGGCGCTGCCGAGTCGCCACGTCGGAACTTGCTTTCGCGCTGCCAACAAGCCGGCGAAGAGCATCAGTGCCGATCCGGAAATTCCGTACACCAAGCCCATCACGCTGCCGCCGTGTGGCCCATTCGGCGCCTTTATCGCGTAGACCCCGTACGAGGCCGTTGCAAGTATCAGACTTGCCGTCGATATTAAGAACCAAGCTCGATGCGTTTTGTCTATTAGCACAACGAATCTCGCACGCACAATCTAAAAGATATTCGTCATTTGGTTATGTTTAACTACGTTCCTGAACCGGCTCAAAAAAGAACTCGCGTGCGTCTACTCTGAGGGCCGCGTCGTGCGGGCAAGCGTAGACGCAAGATGGATCCTGGCTTGTCAGCGAGCTGCACAAATCGCAAACGACCGCGCGTTCGTCGACTTTTTTGATCTGGGTATCAGGGCCCAGCAGAGATTTTTCCTCGACGGACAACTCGACCGGGTTCTTTAACTCGTTCATTTGAATCGAACCGTAAGGGCACTGATCGGCACATATTCGGCAACCGATGCACCAGTCTCGGATGAGAATCTCGCCGTTATCACCGCGGTTGATCGCTCCCACAGGACAACCGATCATGCAGACTGGATCCAGGCACTTGCGGCAGGTTAACGGCACCAAATACTTGTCGAAACGAGGTCCGTCCAGATACAGCCTGGTTCGTCCGTCGTCGTGTGAATGGACGCACGCCTCGACACAGGCACCGCAGCGTGTGCAGCGGTCTAAATCGATCAGCATCAATTGCTGTCCTTGAATTAAACCCAATCGCTCGAATTCCGGCGACTGTATGCCGACTCCAGAAATTTCCGTAACGCTGACTGTGCTTTTTACCTCAGACCGATTTTGGCGTTTTGCGACGACCTGAGCGACGCGGTGCTGCAGCTTCTGGGACGACAGCAGCAATTCATGGAACTCTTGTTTTCCGATACGGACCAATTCGACTCGTGAGGGAACAGCGCCAGTTCTGGAATCGGGAATCCGCTGATCGTAGCCGCCGTCCGGATGATCGTAGGCGTAACAGGTCGCACTGCGGGGCTGTCCCAAAATCATGCCAATCTCGCCGAAGAAATCGCCGCGTCCGAGATACGTCAGTGTACGCCGTGGCCCAGCGTTGGCCGCGCGACGAGGCATGCCCGTCGGGCAATTATGCTCTAGAAGCAATCGGTAAAAGGTCCGGCGTTCCAGGTCTGACCAGTTTGCGGTTGCTTCTGGGAAACCGGCGACGGCAGCATTCACTTGCTCACTACCGATTGCTTCAACAATTTCCACGGTCTTGCGACCCAGTTTTTTGGGGATGTTCGGTTGAAGAATAAAATCATTTAGCGCCTGCAACAACGTCTGTTTCTGTTGGTCGGTCAATGTGGTTTCGTCTACAAATTCTCGAAGCTTATCGTGGATTTCTGGCGAACACGCACGCGATATCAATTGCATTACATTGGCGAGCTCACTGCAAATGGAATTCCAAAGCGAGTCTGTGAATTCCATTTCGTGGACCTGACACCACGCATTGCTGACGACTTTCACCAGCCCGCTGCGAACAACATAAAAGCAGTCAGACGGCTCGTGCTCCTCGAAAATGAGCGAGCCAGAATCGAAGTCGACCAATTCGATGGAATCTTCTAGACGAGCAAACTCGTCGTCGGTCAAATCTTCGAAAATCGACATTCGCCGTACGTGGTTTTTAAGCACTCGCTGTCGGTAGGTCTGGTCCATTTGTTTTTTGTAGTTGTGATCATTGTGCAGCGTGTCCAGTACGTTGCGGATTATTTCCAACATGTAACATTCGCGAGTGACGATGACTGTCGCGGAACGGGGAGCACGGTTCATACAACTCATTTCGCCAAACAATTCACCCTCGAACAACGGAGCATGCAATGTCTCGGTGTCGATGTCGGCTGGTCCATCGATCGGAATGGATGCTGGGCGGCTAGCATCAGTGTGGACATTGTGTCGGCTCAGCGCACTCACCAATCGATGCAATAAACCGCGGCGCGGCCGATTACCATCCATGTCGATAAGTAAATTAGCCGACGCCACTTGGCGCAACGACATGTCGTCCACATGGTCTTTGCTCTGAAATAGCTGCAGTCGCTCGTGCAACCATCCGATCTCGTTGATCAACTTTTGTTCGCGGTCGTGCAATTCTTGTTTGGTCAAATCATCGAAGTATTGATGCCGTTTTTCTCTGGAACAACCGGTGGCTCTGGCTTCCAGTATTTTTCGGATCACAGCCACTTGTCCTTGGCGAAGCTTCAAAATGTCCTGAGTCGTTAGAATCAAGAAAGCCGTCGCTCCAGCATCACCCTGCGAGCACATCAGACGTCCTTCGGCTCCGTGTCGCAAAACGACGAACCCTGGAAACTTTTCAAATGACGGAGTTTTCTTTAGCTCGTCGAATACCGACAGAGATTTCAACTCGTCTGCGGTGAGCAGCTCATCCTCTCGATGTAAGGGCTCGGCCACATCGGCCAGCTCAGCCGGCAGCATTGCCATTACTGATTTTTTCATCAAAATATCTCTCGTACTACTCTCAACGATGCTGGTGTCACAACTGTAACGCTAGTGCGTCATTCCATGGAAAGCAACAGAATGTTTCCGGGAGCGGCCCTTTAGACCTTAGCTGCGAACCGTGTACTGAGTCCCAGCGGGCGACGACTAGAAACTGCGTCTTGCAGGAATGGGCCGGTCGGAGTACAACGTTGCGTTCCTGACGGTTGGGTGTGTCATTCATGCCACGACGCAACAGTGGTTATCTGACGCCGTCAACTGCCCAATTATCGTTCTGTAAGACAGTTTTTCCTTATGCTAAACCAGCTGCGCAAATGGATTTGCCCAGATTTGGCCATTGATTTGGGGACCGCTAATACATTGGTGGCGATCCAGGGTGAAGGTATTGTACTGGATGAACCTTCGGTCGTCGCCTTGCAAAAAGGGACTCGGCGGGTGTTGGGCAAGGGTACGGCAGTGGGCAAGCTTGCCAAACAAATGCTCGGCCGCACTCCCGATTCCATCACCGCGGTTCGGCCGCTGCAAGACGGAGTGATCACAGACTTCGAGTTGTGTGAGGCTATGCTGCGCTATTTCATCCGCAAGGCCACTCGGCAAGGGCGAGGACTTCGGCCACGAGTTGTGATTGCTGTCCCGGGCGGGATCACTCCCGTCGAGAAGCGGGCCGTGTTCAATAGTGCCGAACGAGCGGGTGCGGGGCGCGTCTATCTATTGGAAGAAGCCAAGGCAGCAGGCATTGGAGCCGGCCTTCCGATTTCGGAGCCGATGGCCAGTCTTGTGTGCGACATCGGTGGTGGGACGACGGAGGTGGCCATTCTCAGTTTGGCCGACATCGTTGTCAGCCGATCTATCCGCGTTGCCGGCGACGAACTGGACGAGGCGATCGTCGAGTATATGAAGCAACACTTTTCGCTACGTATCGGGACGCAAACGGCAGAGAAGATCAAGATCGAAATTGGCAGTGCGTTTCCGTTGGAACAAGAATTGACGACCGACGTTCGCGGGTTGGACACGATCAGCGGAGTGCCTCGCAAGGCGGTTGTCACGAGCGAAGAAATCCGCGAAGCCCTGCGCGAGCCGGGGGAAGCCATCTTGATTTGTATTAAGAGCGTTATTGAACAGTGCAAGCCGGACCTAGTCGCCGACACCGTCGACAATGGTCTAGTCCTGACAGGCGGCGGCGCTTTATTACGCGGGTTGGATCAATTTATGAACGAGCAACTCGGCATTCCCGTACGTGTTGCAGAAGACCCGCTGACAACCGTAGCTCGCGGGACGTCGATTTGCCTGGAACACTTGGCCCAGTGGCGCGATAGTTTGGATTCAGGAGATGACAGTGCCTGACCACAAGAGACATTGCAAAATAAAAAGTGCATTTTGTGAATCTGTGAATCGAAATTGTTTTGGGTTTGAGCGTTGATCGGTTGCCGAGGTTGTTGTGACGTCAGCATCGTTTACATCCAGCGTTCGAGCGGCAGTTGTATGCTGTGGCATCGGGACTGGTCTGTTGTTTGCTCCGCAGTGGGTTACGAAGACAATTCGGACTTACGTGCGCGATGCGGCTCGGCCGGGTCAAATTCTGGTCCGGGCTGGCGGTGACTTTGTTCAAAAGAAGGTTCGGCATCTTGAACAAAGTCAACAGCGCGAAAGCGAAGTCGCAATGCTGCGATCCAAGTTGAAAGAATGGGAGCTTCGTTTACGACGCTTGCAGGTCGAAAATGCGTTATTGCACGAGCGGTTGTCTGAAATCGAGCAACTGGGACTTGGACCGTATCAGTCGGCCGACGGGAGTCCATTAATTGTTCCGGAATTATTGACGGCACGAGTGCTGGGTGACGAAATGGCTGCCTTATGGCGTGCGGGCAAACTGATCGACCAAGGCCAATCTAGCGGCGTTCGAGAGTCCTCGCTCGTGCTGGAAGACTCGAACAAATTGATCGATCAAGGAGCAGATGATGACGTGGCAGCCGGCCAGCCAGTTTATTCCGGACGCTGTGTTGTCGGCAAGATCGCAAAGGTCGGACACTTCAGTAGCACCGTGCAGTTATTGACAGATCCCGAATTCCGAGCATTCGTTCAGTTAGCTCGGAATACGCCAGAGGGGGTGGTGTTCGGGG
Source organism: Planctomycetota bacterium (assembly GCA_963582345.1). Taxonomy (GTDB): domain Bacteria; phylum Planctomycetota; class Planctomycetia; order Planctomycetales; family Planctomycetaceae; genus CAUZSN01. The sequence goes on along the minus strand of CAUZSN010000009.1, from coordinate 32,508 downwards.
CTAACGGAATTCTGGAGGGTCAGGGTCAAGAGCTGTGCCGTCTAAAATTGATTAGTTCGACTGAACCGGTCGAGGTTGGCAATGAAGTCTACTCAGGCGATCGAGACGGCGTACTTCCATTTCCGATGTACTATGGAACGGTGGTCAAGGCAAACCAGAAACAGGAGACTCCGCATTGGGAAATTCTCGTCAAGCCGGCCGTCAATGGCGTGCGATTCAAAACGGTTCAGGTGTTGCGCCGATTGCCGAACCCGCTAAGACTGTTGAGTAATTGATGTGCTCGTACTATTTAACAATGCTTCGCAGCTAAATCTTCGGGTGCTGCCGGTGGCTTGCCCCCCCGTGATTTAGCACTGGCGGACACAATTGACCAAATCGCGATGAAAAGTTTCTGGCTGATTGTCCTGCTCTATTTCGCAATGGTTGCTCAAGGCAGCCTCGCTTCAGAAATCGTGATTGGCACGATCACACCGGACTTCTTGTTGATGGTCCTGGTTGCCGCGATTGTGCTGCTGGATGGTTGGCCAGCCATTGTGTGGGCCGCCATGATTGGGTTGGCAGCCGATTGCCTTGCGCCCGATCAACTCGGTTTGGGAATGGTTGCTGCCACAATTGCTGCACTGACGGCTCAGCGTTTGCGCGGTGATCGGGCTGTGGAGTCGGCGGTTTGGATGACGATAGCCATGTTTTTTATCGTGCTGGGAATCACACTGGGTTTGACCTTAGTTCGAGTCACTGTAACCAATTATCGCATTGACTGGCAGGCCATTGCCCTTGTCGCTTCGGGAACCGCTGTCTATTCGACAGCGATCATGTTTGCAATAGTCATAATCTGGCGGACCGTGAAGCACTTGTTGCCCAAGTGTAAAGTGAACGACGCGGCCAATCTCGTCAACCGTTGGAAAATGCTGACCGACTAATCGATGTTGAACCGCCCGACAAACTTGTTTGATCAAATCAGCGCCGTTTCTCATTTACCCGATCGGCCGTGGCAGGTAGACCGGCAGCCGACGGTTCGACTGGTATGGCTGTTTGCAGCGATGTTGGTGCCGTTTGTGGCCGTAACAGGTCGGTTGATCTATTTGCAGTGTTTTCTAGCAGACCATTTTGTGACCACGAATGACCTTGCAATTGTTTCGTATGAACCGATTTCTACTCGCGATGGTCGAATTTTGGCCTCGGACGGCCGAGTGTTAGCTATCGACGTGGAGCGATACAGCTTGCTGATGCACTACCGCTGGCTTCAAGAGCCGGCAGATCAACACTGGCTGCGTCAAGAAGCTCGGTCGAGGCTAAGCCGATCGGATCGGCAGAACTCGGAGCGAGTGACAATGGAAGAACAGAAGATACTCGTAATGCGTGCTGCCATGTGGTCTCGACTGGCGGTGCTGACGGGGGCCTCACGTCAAGTGTTGGCCCAGCGGCGGGACTGCATTCAGGAACGCGTGGAACACATCATTGCCAGTGTGCGACGGCGTCAGCGGCAACGCGAGTTGGTTCAAAATTCCAAGCGACCAGTTGTTTCTTCACCCGAAGACGCCCGGTGGAAGTCCGTGTGGAATAGTGTCGTCGTTGCTCTGACCAGTGAGCCTGAGCGCGTATTTTTTGAACCGATCGTTGTAAGAGAGGAACGAGATTACCACACGATCGTTCAGGATGTTCCTCTGCACGTCGCGGCCGAAATCGAATCGAATCCAGAACTATATCCCGGTTTGCGTATGAACGTGACGACCGAGCGTTCTTATCCTGAAGGCTCGCTGGCGTCGCATGTCATCGGCAGTCGAACGCGGATCGGTGACGACGTACTCCGGTCGCGCAGCAGTCGGTTTCATGCACAAGATCCGTTGGACTATCAACCGGGAGACCGCATTGGCAAAGGTGGAATTGAACAGTCGTACGACCGTCATTTGCGCGGTTTGCGCGGACTGAGAAAGGTGGTAAGGAATTCTCACCATGAGGTTATTCGAACAGAATCAATTCGCGAACCACGTATGGGTCGGGACGTAGTGCTGACTCTTTGCATCCCACTGCAGACCCGTGCTGAATTGCTCTTGGACGATGTTCTGAGCGATCGTTCGAATGACGACCAGCAATTCCTTAACTCTCAACGCGCAACCGTCGACTCGGTTGCTCAAGGCGGTTGTATCATTGCAATACATGTTCATACGGGAGCCGTACTGGCGGCAGCCTCAGCACCTCGTTTTGACTTAGACCTGCTGAAGGATCGCGAAACATTACAGCGGCTGCGGAATGATCCCCGCCGTCCTTTCTTTCCCCGCGCGACGCGCACAACGTTGCCGCCCGGGTCAGTCTTTAAGACGCTGACAGCGTTTGCTGTGTTGGAAAGCGGGCAGATCGATCCTGACCATGCAATTCATTGTCGTGGCTACTTGGACCGTCCCGAGCGGCACCGCTGTTACAATTATCGCAAATATGGAGTCGGTCACGGCGACATAAATCTCGGCGATGCTCTGTGCCGCTCGTGCAATGTCTATTTTTTTTCGGCCGCGAGAATAATGGGACCGGGGCCTATCTGCCGATGGGCAAAACGTTTCGGTTTTGGCCGGCCAACACAGATTGATTTGCCAGGCGAGCCTCGTGGTAATCTGCCTTGGCCGACGTCGTCGCGGTGGTATCCGGGAGACACTTTGGGGTTGGCGATTGGACAGTCGCGATTGTCCGTCACTCCTTTGCAAATTGTGAGGATGATGGCTGCTGTCGCCAACGGAGGCTACTTGATTACCCCTCATGTCGCGCGTGACGTGGGTCCGATGATTGTCGAGAGCGGCCGAGCAGCGGATCGGGACGAAGGCACAGTCGGCGAGTTAGAGTTTGTTACCGCTTCGAATCTAACGCAGCGTCGCATTCCTGGACTTTCAGACAAAATGCTTCAACGCGTACGTGAAGGTCTGAAGAAAGTTGTCGCCCATCGAACGGGAACCGGTTACAAACACGTCCGGATGAAGGACATCGCCATTGCAGGTAAGACCGGAACCGCGGAAGTGGGTGGAGACAAAGGTGACCACGCTTGGTTCGCTGGATTTGTTCCCGCCGATCAGCCGCGAATTGCATTTGTCGTTGTATTGGAGCATGCCGGTTCTGGAGGAAAAGTGGCCGGACCAGTCGCTCGAAAACTGGTCCAGGCTATGCTGGACGTAAATCTATTGACTCCGACTCGGTTATCGATGCGCGACTAATCGCCTGCTGTCCAAATTGGAAGATGTAGTGTGGGCTTCGCCCATCAAATCGCTCCATTGAATGAATAGGGCCGGTATACTGTCGTTCGTCGCCGAGACGAAGGAATATTTAAAAAACGGCATTGTGATGCATACTGATTGGACTTTGTTTTGCATCAAGGAGGATCCACTTGGATACGTTTCAGTTATTCAGAGATCGTCGACGCACTAGAAAGCGAGTAGACTGACAAGAAAAAAACTGCCCAGTGACCCGTATAACGAGTGTGTGAACCGATCGTAGGATGGCCTGGAAAGGTCGTCCTGCAGATTCGAACAATGTGTAGAGAGTGTGATTCAGGTTTCATCCCGAATGTCGACTTACGTGCTTGCTTTGGACCAAGGAACGACGTCAAGTCGCGCGATCGTATTTCGTCGTGACGGGCGAGTCGTTGCGGTCGCCCAAAAAGAATTGGAGCAGATCTATCCACAACCGGGTTACGTCGAACACGACCCCGAAGCGATTTGGTCAACTCAAATCGAAGTTGCACAAGAAGCATTGATGGATGCCAGACTGACCCATCAGAACGTTGCCGCCATCGGCATAACGAACCAGCGCGAAACCACAATTCTTTGGGAACGTGATTCCGGAAAACCGGTAGCCAATGCGGTTGTTTGGCAGAGCCGGCTGACGTCTGACATTTGCGATCGATTGAAAACCGACGGACTAGAGGACATATTTCGGAAGAAAACTGGGCTGGTTGTCGACGCCTATTTTTCTGGAACGAAGATTAAGCATTTGCTCGATACCGTGGACGGATTGCGGGCTCGGGCCGAGAAAGGAGACATACTGTTCGGCACAGTCGACACATTCTTGATCTGGCGACTTTCCGGGGGAAAACGCCATGTTACTGATTACAGCAACGCCAGTCGCACACTGATTTTTAACATCCATACGTTCGATTGGGACGACGAGCTGCTGAAGGTGCTGGACATCCCGCGTGCTATGTTGCCGGAGGTTCGCTCGTCCAGCGAAGTTTATGCAGAAACCGATTCTGGCTTGTTCGGCGGTTCGATCCCAATTTCCGGTGATGCGGGTGATCAGCATGCAGCCATGTTCGGTCAAGGTTGTTTCGAAACAGGCAGCGTCAAAAACACGTATGGCACAGGCTGCTTCATGCTGTTGAATACGGGCACGGTGCCAATCGAATCAAGCAACGGATTGTTAACCACCATCGGTTGGAGCCTTGGCAATGAAGTTACCTATTGCCTGGAAGGTTCTGTTTTCATCGCTGGCGCTGTGGTTCAATGGCTGCGTGACGGTTTGAAATTTTTTCAGAATGCGGCGGAAATCGAGAAGTTCGCTGCTACGGTTCCCGATTCCGGCGGAGTATTTTTCGTGCCGGCCTTCGTGGGACTCGGTGCTCCCTATTGGAACCCCAATGCACGCGGGACAATCGTTGGTATTACGCGTGGAACGACTCGCGAGCACATTGCTCGGGCGGCCTTGGAATCACTTGGCTACCAGACGCGAGACGTGCTGGATGCAATGCAGCAGGATGCCGGTATGACACTTGGAACGGTTAAAGTCGACGGTGGCGCATCTGCGAACAACCTGTTAATGCAATTTCAGGCCGACCTGTTGAACACGGTCGTCCAGCGGCCTGTAGTGCAAGAGACAACAGCGCTAGGAGCAGCATATCTGGCCGGTCTGGCCGTCGGATTCTGGGACGACCAGGCCGACGTCACTCGCAACTGGGCACTAGACCGCGAGTTCGCACCATCGATGGATGTGCAACAACGCGAGCAATTATATTCGCTCTGGCAACATGCCGTCGAGCGTTCATTGGATTGGGCCACGGGTTAAGCTGAACTGAATCGCTCGCGGTATGAAACCGGAACGGTTAATACTCAAAGGTGAGTCCACTGCAAGAAATGCCAGAGCTTAATCGACATATTCGTTTGGCTCGCACGTCTTCGTGCAATCCACATTTCGATCGGATCGAAGACTCCGATGTGATAGATCGATCTGCTGCACAAGTTCGAAGGCGACATCATCAGACCATGTTGCTGATCACCTGCAGTGTTGTCGTTTTGTCGTTTCTGCTTCAAGTTCGTCCGGATCAGCACGTCGGATTCAGTTGGTTACCGGGAGTGTCTTTTCCGCAAACGTGCCTGTCACGCAGTCTTTACGACGTCAAGTGTCCCGGATGCGGGCTGACGCGTAGCCTGGTCCATTTGGCACATGGTGATTGGAATGCCTCAATGACGATTCATCGGCTGGGCTGGCTAGTGGCCATAGCTGTCTTGCTGCAATTTCCTTACCGAATCATCATGCTATCCCGTTCCGGCGACCCAATTCCAGGCGGTGGCATCCCGAAGATATTCGGCTATGTGATGATCGTCCTATTGACGGGCAACTGGATTCTTGGCTTCGTCGTCTAAGCGTCGGGGTGATAATCACTTGGTCGTAAAACTCTGTGCAACACGGCCGTGACTTGAACTTTCGCTATCTCGGATTATTTATGTAGGCTGGAACAAGGTTGCACAAGGTGTTGTCGGACCAGTGCAAATGCAGTCGCCCGGTGCCGTGCTCTTTGTACGGAATGATCGAAGAAAAGTGACCGTAGTTTCTGAACAGACAATATTTTCTCGTTCTGACCTACGGATTCATGAATAATCCGGACTACGATTTTCTCATAGAGAGTCAAGGAGTCTTGGAGACAATGGTTCGCGACTTTACGACCGAAAGTCTGTCACACGATCCAATTCATGGATATATCCCGTTCGTTTCGAGCGAGGGGTTGCCAGCAGGCGAGGTGGCGGAGCAGGACATCATCGATCATCCGTGGGTACAGAGATTGCGTCAGATCCATCAGTTACAGACGGCTTGGTGGGTCTTTCCCTCGGCCGAGCACATGCGTTTTCAACATGTGCTCGGATCGATGCATTTGGCTTCGGTCGTCATCAATCAATGGTATGAATCGCTGGTAGCTGCTTGCGGCAACGTTCCGTCGCGAGCATATGTAGAGAGCCTGGTCCGGATGGCGGCTTTGTTACATGACGTGGGCCACGGGCCTTTCGGCCATTTCTTCGACGACCATTACTTGAAGCAGTTTGGAATCACGCACGAGGATATCGGGGCCGTGGTCATCAAGGATGAATTTGGTGACATGCTCTATCGCATCCGTCGCAATCCGAACGGGCATCTGCAGCCTCTAGAGGAACTCGATCCAAAACAAATTGCGTGGCTCATCCGAAGACCAGCGGTTGCTTCAGAACGGGAAGACGGTCATCCAGATTGGTTGCGGAAATTGCGTGCATTGTTTAGTGGGATCTACACAGTCGACAATATGGACTTTGTATTGCGCGACGCCTATATGTCGGGGTACAACACTCGAGCCTTTGATTTGTCGCGATTGGTGCATTACAGCTTCTTCACGTCAGCCGGTCTGACACTTCACACTCGAGGGTGTCCGACCTTGCTCCAATTCATCGAGACGCGGGCCAATTTGTTTCGTACAATTTATTTCCACCGCACCGTGCGGGCCTTGGACCTGGCTTTGGAAGAGATTTTCGGTGAGACGATGCAACGACTATTTCCTGGAAATCCTCTAGAACATTTAGAACAGTACCGCAAACTTACAGAATCGTCATTTCTGGTGGACGTACAGCGACTGATGGACAGCGACGAATTTGAGTTGAAGCAACTTGGCAAACAGTGGCGCAACATCTTGTGCCGCCGAGTTAACTGGAAGATGGCTTGCGAGCGGACGATCAATTTTCATGCTGGCATGAACGAACAAACGACGATTTATTCCGAACCGGAACTAATTGAAAAACGAGTCCGGAGCAAGCTTGCCGATAACCTGAGAGATATTCCCCTGAGAATTGATGTAGCTCGGCACTACCATCGTCCCAGCGGCCGTCTACCGGCCGGAGGCCAAAACTTTTTTCTTGATCCGGCAGCGGGAGCTCCTCAGGAAATAAACGACGACGAATTATTCCAGTCTTTGCCAAATAGCTTTTCTATTTTTCGTATCTATTCGACTAATCATTGCCATGACGCAGAACTTAATGATTCACTGAACGCTGTGTTGTGCGATGTCGGCGATTCACAAACGAACATGTAGTACATAGTCGCTTGTCAATCTCTATCGATTTGTGACTGGAGTCGGACCTTTAGGGAAAGTTGACGTTTTCAACCATGTCACTGTAGCGAGTAGTCCGCTTATAGCGATCATGCTGACACACGGCTTCTTTCTGATACGACATGTCTGTCCAGTCGATATTTTCCAGCATGATCGAAACCGAGTTGGAAGCGTTGCAGAAAAATGAGCAATGGCAGCTTGTGCTTGAGGCCTATCAGGATCAGCACGAACAAATAAAGCAATGCGATGCTGAAAGCGACGGCTGGCTGTCCCGTGTTACGGCCGTCGAAGGAGTCAAAGACAAACGCTTACCACGAATTCACGGCAAGCTGATCGCTCTTGATCTTTTGACTTTTCAGTTAGCCGGACGGCCTGCTGGAGTGCGCTATCAACTGACGTCACTGGGCAAGCAATTGCTCACTCGGTTGCCAAACCAAGTCGAATGGGACGACGACCAAGTCGAATGGGACGACGGTGACTTAAGCGGATTGGCTCAATCGGTATAACAACATCCTGTAAGTTCATTAATCTGGTAAGTGCTTGCGGAAAAAACGGCGCTGGGCTTCATGAACCAGATTGCTGGTGTGAGATCTTAATTCTTGGTTGTTCTTGGATCCCAGCCGGCCACAACGGCGTCCGGCGACAGTACGAAGATTTCAACGCGACGGTTCTTGCTGCGTGATTTGGAGTCCGCATTCGGCACGACAGGTTGATACATACTGTACCCAGCGACGCCCATTCTGTTCGGCTGAACGCCAAATTCCGACAATGCCAACACAACCGAATTCGCACGGTTCGTTGACAGGTGCCAATTTGTCGGATGCTTGGACTGTGTCGAACGCTTGCCAATCTGCCGGTCGTCTGTATGGCCAACCACCAGGATGTACACTTGCTCGGCATCGCTGTCATTCATGATGGTCGCGAAGTCACGAAGCAATGGACGGGCATCCTTTTGGATGACCGCACTGCCCGATGTGAAGACGAGATCCGCGCGAAACTTGCTGACTCCGGTGTGAGGATCGAATTCGAAATTCTTATATTTTTTCATCAATTTCCGAAACCGATCTGTGGTTGTAGGCGATAGCGGGCTGCGCTGGGTCCTCGCGTTATTGAGAAGGCTAATGACACGTTGGTGCAGATTGGACCGCTCGGAACTCAGATTGTTCAGGCGTCGATTCGCAATGGTTAGGTTGGATTTGAGTGAATTTTTTCGATGTGTCAACTGTTGATTTTTTGTATTCAGAGCCTGCAACGTTTGATTGAGCTGATTGCGCTGAAAGGCTAGGGACGTATTTTGGCCATAAAGTTGTCGTGCGCGCAATTGGCTCTGCCGAAGCAAGGGGTGCGGCGGCAAATAACAACCCATTTCAGCAAGCGCCACTAACGAGATCACACTGCAGACGAAAACGCGTACCAACGTGGACATTGGAAGACTCCTTTCGAACCTTCACGACTACGACGTTCGGCGCCGGCTTGCTGCGCAACGACGACCAACGTCATCAGATTGACGAGACGAGTAAGTGTTGAGAGGTGTTCAGGAGAGAAGGAGAGAATTGAGGACGGAACTCACAAACCGTCGTTTTTACCGGGCGTTCTGTAAATTCCGTTTGAGTGTCGGCGACGTTATAGCGGCTCAGCGAATCTATGCCTAGTCGAACTCGCAAAAAAACTTGCGGTAGCCTGGCGATTATCTAAAAACGCACCTCATCCAATCCGGGAAGATAGATTCAGGCGTACACCACATAACCCTGTTGGGGCAAAGTGCCTGGCCGCTGGCAGATTGGAAACCAGTCGCACATTGATCGAGGCATACGGGCTAAGCTGGATCGTTTTTACTTGAAGAATCCGGAAATCAAATCGAGCACGGGCCCGTTAAGCTCGCTGGGTTCGTGCCATCCCCATATTGAACGAACCAGATCAAACATCACAAGGCCACAGATACACATAAAACACGTAGCAATGACAAGCGGAATGAAGACAACCGCTCCCCATTCATCTTCCACCGACGCGGACATTCGGGACGGACCGACAAATTCGGCCGGAGTTTCGTCAACCTGAAAGTCCTCGTCGAATTCTTCACCGCCGGCGTCGAATACGTCCAGAGCTTCGAGTTCCTCGTCGTCCTCCAATTCGAAGATCTCACCCTCCAAAGCATCGACCGTTGCCCCCGGATCCGGATCGCCGAAGTCATCTTCGTCGTCAAACAGCAGGACGCTCGTATCCATGCTGCCACCTTCCACATCCTCGACGGCAAGTTCGAAATCGGTTGTGTCGTCCAGTTCTTCGTCACCATCCAACACTGGAACCTCTAGCTGTGTCACGTCCTCACCCCCTTGCAGCATTGGCATGGTTTCGGTGAGTTTGTTTGCCAAATCCAGCGAGATTCCACTATCATCAGCGGCTAGCAAATCAATGCCGCTGCTAGCCAGAGTGATGTCGTTTCCTGCCGTCTCTTGGTCTAGCAGGCGGATGTCGCTGTCTGACTCCGTACCGACCAATTTGACGTCACTGTCGCTATCCGTTACAGCGGACGGCTGGGAATCGTCAACCAGGCGAATAAAGGAGTCTGCATCGTCTCCGATCACTTTGACATCGCTGTCCGATTCATCTGACAGGCGAATGTCACTGTCCGATTCGTCAATCAATTTAAAGTCGTTGTCACTCTGGTCGACATCGGCCAGTCTCACATCGCTATCCGAGTTAGCCGAATCGTCGGCTCCATCCTCTTCTTCGCCCGCTAGGCTCTCGTCCAGGATCAATCGGGCATCGATATCCGTGTTAATTTCGCGGCTGCGGAGAAACTCGGTGACGTCTTTGGATTGAAATTTCCAAGTTCCGCGATCTGCGTAGCCTCGAAGTTCGCCCTTTTCCCGGAGGTGAGTTAGTGCATCAGTGCTGATATCCAACTGCTGTGCGGCTTCGTCAATCGTCAGGTAATTCTTTGCCATGTGGTACCGACTCCGGCTTGATCAAATGGGCGGTCCAAAACAGATTACTTCGCCAAAAATAACCGATTCGACTAATGTGACCGATACCCACAAACCGTTCGTTATCAGGCTATTACGTAGTCTTGGCGGTCACGTAATTTTATTCTAGGTTGCTGCTGCCGCATTGCAAGCGGAGTCAATCACGATTCTAGTGATGTGGATATCGGACCTATTGGATGATTTGTACACCGAATTTCGGAAGAATCTGGTTTCTGGAAGCTGGTTGGCGTCAATGGGGCACTCGTTATTGAAATAAGAGCGAGGTCATTTTCTCCGAATCAATTCTTGGTAGCCGCCGTCTGCAGAGTGGCCGGGGATGTGTTTTATTTTTTCAACCAGCCGCACATCGGGCTGTTCAGCAAGCACCGCACGTACGATGTTTTGATTTTCTTCTGGTTCGATGCTGCACGTGGAGTAAACAATCCGACCAGTGGGCTGAAGCCGTTCAATCGCTGCTTGCAAAAGTTTTTTCTGCAATGTGGCGAGTTCGTCTAGTTCGTGGGGGTTGATTCGCCAGCGAGCTTCAGGACGCTTTCCCAAGACACCAGTGTTCGAGCAGGGGGCATCGACTAAGGCCGCATTGAATGGGCCGAGTGGGACATTGCTTGTGTCGGCAGAGATTAATCGAGTTTCGACAATGTCGATCTTCAGGCGACGACAATTTTCCTCGATCAGTGCCAATCGGTCGCGACGGACATCAGCAGCGATGATCGTCCCGCGGTTTTGCATCAGCTCGGCCATATGGGTTGTTTTTGTGCCCGGAGCTGCGCATAAGTCCAGAACTGTTTCCCCTGGTTGCGGTGCCAATAAGAAGCCGGCTGACATGGCGGATTCGTCTTGAACAAGGAATTGCCCTTCCTGAAAACCGGGTAGGTCCTCGACCCATACGGGACTGGCCAGCCATACCGATTCAGGATGCTGCCCCGGCCATGCCTCGATGTTCATCCTGGCGAATGCCGACAGGACGGCGTCGCGGTCGGTCAACAGCGAGTTGACACGCAGGCATATGTTGGCAGGCGTGTTGAACCAGAATCCAAGCCTCAGCAATTCGTCTGGCCCGAACCGCTGCTGCCAGCGTTCAATCAACCAGCGGGGAAAGCTGAATGCTCGCGCAACATAGTTGCAAAAATTCGTCTGCGGTTTCGCAAAGATCGGTTGGCGAAGTTTTCGGTAACGTCCATCGGAGACCGGTACGGCATCAGCGGCCGGTTCCTCGATAAAGTCGTCCATAACGGATCGCGAAACAGACCTTAGCACGCCATTCAAGAAACCGCTCCAGCGTGGCATTCGCAGCCAGTTAGCTAATTCCACAGTTTCGTTAACTGCGGCATGGGCGGGGACCGACGACAAGAAAACTAGTTGATAGGCCCCAAGCTGCAACAGCGTCCACAAGGCTCCTTCGACATTCTGGCGAGGCCGTTGGATATGCGGTTGAATCAGTGCGTTCAAAGTGGTTTGTCGCCGGACGACCCCGAAAACTAACTCCGTCGCCAACTGACGATCAAGGGCCGTGACCGTTGCGTCTGCTTTGGGTAGAAAGTGACCAGTCAATAAACGAGACACAAAAGTCGACGTTTGCTTGTGGTCGTGCAAGACAACAAACGCCAATTCCCGGGCGTTTGTGGGGTGAGGGCGAGGAAACGACGGCAAGTCGGTTTCGTGTTGCGGTCTCTTTCGCATTTGTTTCATTGACCGGTACGACACAAGTCTTCGAAATCGTTGAAAAACTGCGGGTACGTCTTGGCCGTGCAACCGGGATTGCTAATCTTTATTCCGGGCACCTTCAGCCCGAGCAAAGCGAAGCTCATGGCCATGCGATGATCATTAAAAGTCTGAATCGTTGCCGCATGAACCAGACCGGGGTTGATCGTCAAACCATCCGAGTGTTCCTGCACCTGAATTCCGACTCGCTGTAGTTGCGTTGCCAGGGCAGCGATACGGTCGGTTTCCTTGTGACGAACGTGGGCGATGTTTCGAATCGTCGTCGGACCATCGGCGAACGGCGCCACAACAGCCAATGTCTGTGCGGTGTCGCTGATGGCATTCATGTCGATGTCAATACCACACAGCGAACCGCCACGGACTGTAATGCTATTTGACTGCCAGGCGACCTGGCAACCCATTTGTTCCAAAGCATCAACGAATCGCACGTCTCCCTGAAACGTATTGCGCGACAGGCCTTCAACTCTAACCGAACCACCCGTGATAGCTGCAGCGGCAAAAAAGTAGCTGGCCGCCGATGCGTCCGGTTCGATCTGGTAGTCCCCGGCCTGGTAGGTCTGTGGTTCGATTTCATAGCGATCGTGTTCACTGCAATTCACGTTCGCCTGAAATTGGGACATCATTCCTAAAGTCATGTCGACGTACGGGTGTGAAACCAGTTCCCCTGAGAGGTAGATCTTGACCGGCGACTTGGTACAAGGAGCGGCCATCAATAAAGCACTCAGATATTGACTCGATATGCCACCCGCAATAATTGCATTACCACCTGGCAAACCATTTCCGACGACCACAACAGGGGGACAACCATTGTCTGCCTCGCAGTATACGTCGGCACCCAGTGAATTGAGTGCGGTCACCAAATTTGCAATCGGTCGCTGACGCATTCTTGCATTACCGTCTAGTCGAAACCTTCCTTGGCATAAGGTGCACAGTGCCGTCAGAAACCGGATCGTGGTTCCGCTGTTCTCGACCCACAAGTCGGCACGATTGGCCGGTGGCTGTCCTGCGGAGCCAACGACGTCAATCTGACGCTGCTGCTTGTCGTGTCGGATCACGATGCCCAAACGATTCAGACTGTCGATCATGACCTGTGTGTCTTCGCTCTCAAGGACTCCCGTCAAACGCGTTTGTCCAGCTGCCAAGGCCGAAACGACAAGAGCACGGTTTGTCAGGCTTTTCGAACCCGGTGGACGGACGACTCCCTGAACGGGAGAGGAAACCGGACTGACGGTGTAGGTTGTGGTCATCAGTTGCGGGTCAAGAAAAAGGGTTGTGTCACAGCACAGGACTTAAGCAATGACTGATACTCAGCATACACAGAGTACTGGGAAACGAAAACTTAATGTTGCCGCTTCACCTACGTCGTTTAGCAGGCGCTATCAGAGTTTCGGTTGCTTAATCATGGTCAAATCGCGAACAGTGGGCGAATTCCACTCAGCGAGTTATGCAGCCTCGATTCGGTATACGTCAATAAATTTTCTACTGGTCGATTGATCTAACTCAAACTACTTATGCATATTTGCAATCCTCAGATTTTCCAAAAAACGCAATGAGAAATGTCCGATATACTATCTGGTCAAACTGCGCACTATTCGAATGACGATGCTATCTACAGAAGTTAGATTCTGTGAGTATTCTCTGCCGAGTCATGCTGCTCGTGAGGGCCACCGGCCTGTTTGTCGGTGCGTGGAATTGGGACGCACAAGCCCATCACTAGCGGTCACAGCTCAGCATGACAGAAATCGCACAACATCACATTGGGTATTCTGCTGCTGATCAGCATTCACGTGCGAATGATAGCAAATCCCAGCCGTACGCTGCTGTAACGGCAGAATCCTCGAAAAAAATGCATACCCACAACGTGGAACAGTCGTTGGACTTCAATTGGATTTTCGGCAGATACTCGGTCGAATTTCCAAAAGACATCACGCCCGGAGAATACTGCGTCATCGACAATTCGGGCAACGTTCCGTTGTTGGTAGTGACTGATTTGGACCTGTCGTATTTTGGAATTACGACAGAATTACTGAGTCACGCTTTGTATGTGCTCACCGTGCGAGGCCGCCGGTGGTATTTCATTTGTGTCGACGCAACCAGGGGTAAGATCGATGCAACTGTTAGTCAGAACACGACCGTTGTAGAGGACATTCGATTGGGAGTATTCCACGAATTGACAGATTCACCGACACACTAGGAAACAGAATTTCTAGATTGACGGCCGTTTGTGATGTCCGCCGCTTTGATTGCCGGGAAACATCTACAGTTTTTCTTGTCCGAGTCCGAAGTGGTCGACCGCCTGATACACACGAGTCTGTCTGATCTATTTTGGATCTCAAAGGGGTCGGTGCGAATTGCTGTTGGCTACCTGAAACAATCTCTACACGTCAAGGAATGGAAGATCTGACTTTCTTCTGCAGCATTAGACCACCGGTCTATGTAACGTCTGTGTAATCCCAGTCAATTCGATTGGTCCGGCCGTGGCCTTGGGGACGACACGGAATAACTATTTGAACCGGTCAGTTCAAGATGGCCGAGTCCTAGTACGTCTGGTGTGTTGTTACTGGACATTTCGGAGTGCATCCTGCAGTCCGTTTGTGATTGTCGGATGCTTCAGCTTCATGTGTAATTCGTCTCGCAGTTTTTTGTTGCAGCAGCGTTTGTTAAAGTTATTCTCATCGGACAGCTCCGGATCAGAAAACGTCGGCACAGGCGCGCCGACGAATGACGCGAGTGTTTCATAATATTCTCGACGCCGCAGTGGCCGGTCATCGCAGACCAGATACGTTGCTCCCGGACGGCCTCGATCTTCACAGGCCAACACTGCAGCAGCCGCGTCGTCGACATGAATCAAGTTCAGCCACGCATTTGGGTTCCCACGCAAAACTTTCCTGGTCTGTAGTGATTCGATTCGAGAAAGCAGCCGGCCAGGTCCGTAGATGCCCGCCAATCGCAAAACGTTCGCATTGCCGGCGGAATCAATTACACCGGTCGAGAATTTCTGCCACACTGAGCATTCGGCCTCAAGGCAAATCCGTCCATTGAAACGTGTTGGTTGGCATGTGGATGATTCGTCAACCCATTCACCATCGGTTTGACCGTAAACGCTGGTACTAGAAACGTAGATGAAATGCTCCAGCGGTACGTGAATTGACTTCAAAACGTTGTCCAGGCCAGTCACATACACTTCTCGTTTTGAGCGTCCTGCGGCGGCGTCATAACCAACGGCGTACAGAACCGTCCGTACTGTCGGCAATTGGGTCAGTGCATGCAACGAATCTATTTCGGTCACGTCGCCGATGATGGGTTGGAGTTTGTGCGAGCGAAAGTTGTGGGCATTGGCTGGCAAGCGTGTAAGAGCAAAGACGTCATGTCCATTTTCGATCCACGTTTTAGCAATCCGCATTCCGAGATAGCCACAGCCAATGATTAGTTTACTCATAAATCCGTTTGTGCTCTCTTTAACCGTTTGACGATCATCGTAGTCACCGGCGGTGATCGTTCAAACCAGCTGTGCACATTGTCATTGTACTGACCGGTGTATCATCAATCTGCGTGCTATGATGTCGACGTTGAAATTGGTGCTATTTTATTCAGAGAACGAATCAAGACTATAACGAATTTGACACACGAGGAGCACTTGTGATGGCAGACGAGCGACGGCCTGGAGTAGTTTGGAGTTTCTCGCGGCGATTTTTCGGCAGTATCGGATTGATATTTTTTCCACTGCCATTTGGCGTGTTCCGGCGTCAGCTTGCCGGCAAGTGGGTAGTAGGGGGGAAATATGGAGTTTTACTCACACCCAAACTTTGTGTGCACCATACATTTGATCTGGGTGGGATGGCTGGTGACGCTCGGGACGGTCATCGCCGACTATTTCCAGTTCAATTCGAACCCCGAAGGACTGGACGTTTTTGACTCTTTGGGATGGATCTGGCTGTTTGTTCTGACGTTCACCGTGATCTTGATGGGACTACAGTTTGATCGTGTGGCAGTCGGATTTCTACTTGCGTCGATTGTGGTTGCGGTGCTGGGATTTTGGTTAATTCAGGCGTTGAGCGACGTAAAAATCCTTAAATGGCTGTGGCAGCGACTTACCAAAATAGACGTAGGCGTTGATTCCGGAGTCCCCATGATCGTTTCTCTTGTGCTGGGAATTGTCTTTAGTCTGTGTTGCGGCGTGGCGGCGGCTGAAAGACCGCTGGCAATTGAAGCCGCGAGGCAACTATCTGGAACACGAAAACTTCCAGGAAAAGGACCGCACGATCGCCAAAGGCGCGAAGACATTTGTCGCCGTGTTTCCGTGTTTGCTGCGCAGGTATTTGTTGTTCGGTTTTGGCGATATCGAAGTCCGATCCGCGACCGGAGCGACCATCATTGATCGGATCGAAGGCGTTTTCTTTGCACGTCACCATGCCGACATTATCAAAGTTCGGTTTGGCACAATTGACGTAACGTTTGATGCTGAGGATGAAGCTGAGGATGAAGCGACGGCGGACGAAGCCCTGTAGCACATAAAGCTGCAGCACGAATATTCGTGGTCTTGACCGAGTGCAGAATTCAAACGAGTTATTTCGCCGAAGAGTGCAGTATTATGTCAAAGCTCTGGAATACGATTTGCAAAAGCGATACGCTATGAATTAGGCGAGTTAGCCATTTTTGGAACGATAACTTCCAGAATCCCAGAAACGGTGCCGTTTGTCCGTAACTGGATTACACACCGCGACTATAATTGTCAAATGGATGAACTTGATGAGGTCCATCAGACGACAGTTGCGATCACGACAATACCCTCGCCACGGTGTGTCCACTTTGGACTATGTTTTGGTTCTGTGTATAATCTTGCCGTTAGTAGCCTTCGTCGTACCGACCGGCAGACGCATCATTAAACTAGTTTATGAAATGACGTGTGTTCTAATCGCGTGGCCGTTTATGTAACTCGATTTTCTCGGGGCCCCGGTAGTCAGCTGTTACATATCTATTGTTCGTCCATATCAGAGAGGCCGAGCCGTGCAAACATCGCCATCCTTTAGAATGCTGTTGGAGCGAGTTCGCAATGATGAACGAGGGTCCGTCAGTCTCGAGACAGTCTTAATTATTGGTGCCATCGCGTTACCGATTTTGATCTTCCTCTACCAGTATGGCTGGCCTAAGATCAAAGGTTACTTTAATCGTGGCCTTGAGGACTTAGAAGAGGGTCGGGAAGGAGTGATCGGGCCGACTTAGTGGCACCGCTTCGGTTGTCTGAACCGGAAACTCTTGATGATTTCCTTCGTCCTGCTGCTGTGTCTGTTATTGATCGCAACGGTCACGGACGTGACACAGCACAAGGTTTACAACTGGCTGACCTACCCGGGCATTGTCGCCGGCATTGCTTTAAACTCCTTCGGTTTTGGAGTCATTACAATCGGTTCAGTTTTGGAAAGGCTACTACAAAGTCTCGCGGGCTTCGGTGCTTGTGGCTTCATTATGCTCGTGTGTTTTGTATTCTTCAACATGGGGGGGGGTGACGTAAAGTTGATCGCCATGATCGGAGCCTTTCTCGGCCTCGAAAACGGGATTCAGGCTATTCTGTGGACGTTTGTCCTGGGCGCAATCTTGGGTCTGGTCTTGTTGATCTGGCAAATCGGCTTCCTGCGAATCGTCTCGAAGTGTGTTCAACATCTGGTGATCATCGCGCGAGCCAGAAGTTGGGTTCCATTGACGGATAAGGAACGGGCCCCATTAAAAAGGGGCTTATTTCTCGCTCCATCAGGTTTTGCAGCCGTCTGCGTTGTTGCGAAAGATTGTCTGTTGAATTCGATGTAAGGAAAGCAACACGACACTTGTATAGTTTATGGCGGGCCTGCTGCCTGTGTGCCAGTTTTCCCGCGACTAATACTGATCAGTCGGTCGAGCAGCTGTGAACCGAGCGATCCTAGAAGCCTGTTTGCCCTGCGTTTTGGTCCTGGCGGCCTCATTTGTTCTGTTACGCGCAGTGATGCAGCTTAGCGGGGCCCGATTACACCTATCTCGGCTAAAGCGGTTACACCGCTGTCAGCAAGGGGCTGTGCAGAGCCTTAGCTTCGTGCTGACATTGCCGATCTTTGTCGTGCTGGTCATGTTCATCGTGCAAGTCAGCCAGTTGATGATTGGCATTATGACGGTCAACTATGCCGCGTACGCAGCGACCCGAGCGGCTTCGGTCTGGTTCCCTGCTCATTCGAGAATCACTGGGTACCATCATGAGGGGGAAGACAACCTGCCTCCGCCGATTCGTGAGACTTCCACATTGCACTTACAATACTTCGATAGCCTGGTGGCCGATAGCGATATTCAGGATCAACGAGAAATCCAGCTCTCGGATAGTTCGTACAAGTATCAAAAGGTTTTCGTGGCTGCTGTGTTGGCGTGTGCTCCAATCTCCCCGTCGCGCGATTTGGGCCATCAACTGCAGGGCGATGCTGCCCGAGTGCCCGATGTGGTCAATGCCTTGTATCGGACAATGGTCCCTGATTCTCAGATCAATGCGCGCATCCCGCATCGGATACAGAACAAAATTGCCTATAGCTATTGGAACACCGAACTTTTGATCGGTTTCACCGACAAGAATACTCGTCAAGGTCCATCCTATAATCCGCGCCTCCCGGTTCGTCTTCCCAATGGAGAGCTTATTCGTGTCTGGGACCCACACGAAGTCGGCTGGCAAGATCCCGTGACGATTACGGTATACCACCACTTTGCGCTGCTGCCAGGTCCAGGACGATTTCTTGCGAAGTACATTGTGCGCGAGAGCGGACAGTCCGATCTGGTTAGTCCCCATATTCAGAGTCGTCCCGACCGTAACCCAAGCGAAGTGTATACGACACCCATTGTAGCTTCAGCGACGATGACCAACGAAGGTTTCAAACCGGTGTTATCTTATGAGCAATCACATTATTGAATTCGGCCGGCGTGCAGTCCTCTCGCCGTATTGTTTTTTGTGTCGAGTCCATAGCGACCAACGCGGAACGATTAGCATTATTTCGGTCTTCGCCTTGTTGATGTTCACGATGCTGTTGGTGATGATCGTAAACGTCGCCCGGCACGTGGACGACAAAGTCACGATGCAAAACGCGGCGGATGCCTCAGCGTATTCCGGTGGAGTCGTTCTGGCTCGCGGAATGAACGTGGTCGCATTCACTAATCATTTGCTGTCAGACGTTTTTGCCATTACGGCGTTCCTGCGCGAAGGACGCGACCGCAACGCCGAACAATTGGTGCCCGGAATTCTAGACGCCTGGGATGTTGCGGGTCAAATATTATTGCAAGCCGAATTCGAACCGTTTCGTCTGTTGGGAAACGCGATTGTCGGAAAAGTCCCCTTGGAGCGGCAAGCGGTAACCACTTACGGCGAAATAACGGCCGCCTCATCCGCACTAACTTTAGATGTGTTTGAATACACGCTCGAACAAAAACTAATCCCCACATTTCAGAGGACTTTGATTCGTTCAATTCCTGAATTGGCGCAGAATACAGCCGATCAAGTCACGCAACGGCACGCTAACAGTGGCGGACCGACGACAATCAATCGCGGTCCACAGATCGGCGTGTTGTGGCGAATGAACGTAATGCCCGTTGGCTATCCCAATGAAGACGATCCGCTAAAGCGGACTCTGCCGATCATTGATCCTGATCCGGTGGAAGGCGATTTTGCTAGCACTCCGTTTTCCGAAGACTATCTGACGACAGCCATTCGCCAGCGGCGTGATTTGGCTAAGGGCTTTCTGGACGCGTGGAATTTCGACAAGCTATCGTTCTTCAATCGGGCCGCCAAGATGTCCAACTATTTCCATTTGTGGCGAATCGCCACATGTGCCCAATTGGAACAACTTCTGAACATCGAATATCCGGTCACCAATTTGCCAATGGTTATCCGCAAAACCGAATTTGGCGTCGACGTGGAGAGCCAATTGCGTAATTTGGAACAGGCGATGCGCTTGTCACGACGGAATTATGACCACTTCCCGATGTTGATGCAGGCTTTGAGACAGGACATCGACTTGGACCAATACGTCGAAAAAAACTTCAACTTCGCGTCGGTGGTTTATCGAGGACACCTGCGTGAGTCGGGTCCTGGACTTTTCCAGAATCCTTTGCGCCGCAAATCGGACGCCGTAACATTTGCCCAAGTTTCTTTATTCGTTCCTCGTCCGCGACTGGTACGTTGGTTCAGCGGAGCGAACCCACAGAATCAGTCGGATACTGACACCGTCAACTTGGGAGGCACTTACGGCTTTGCGAGTGATCTGGAGCTGCCGCACGAAGTACCAACGGCGAGTCTCGAGCCGCAGGATCCGACCGACCCACAGGAACATTGGGGGTTGGAAAACTGGCCGACTCACTGGGACTTACTGAACCAGAATTGGATGGTCCAATTAGTGCCCGCGACAGGTTCTCGACTTCCGGAGATCCTTCAAAATAATCCGGGGGGAAAGTTGGTCGGAATGAGACCTCCAAACTTTTCTGAAATCGACAGTCGCGAGTTTAAGGTGATCAACAATCACTAAAAACGACAAATCCCAATTCCATGACAACTTATTGCAATCACACAGACCGATGGCATCCACGTGCTGGACTGGCACCATTGGAACTGGTTCTGAGTCTTCCGGTGTTGCTGTTCATCATGGGGTTGATGATCGTTATGGGTACTGCCGGTTCCTGGAAAGTTCGCACGTTGGCGAATTCACGGCAGTCCGTCCTACGCACGCTTTGGCCACGCACCGGTTCAAGCGATCCGCACCCGATTGGTTGGCCGGAGTCCGCCACGTTGGATTTGGATGATGGCTTGCCACCGCTAATGGCGAATGATCCGTATGTCGATTTTACTGTTGTTCGCGGTCCATTACTGGTTGATCCCGAAACGGGAAAATCAATTCCGGTACGCGAGGAACTGTTTGAGATGAAGGACGGGCTGCGGAAAGGCTTAGCCCGCATCCAGCGGGATTTTCCGGTAATGGCCAAGATGCCGCCTCACGGAATCGATATGTATCGCGAACATCTCGTCTT
The DNA here is from genome assembly GCA_963582345.1 of Planctomycetota bacterium. GTDB lineage: Bacteria > Planctomycetota > Planctomycetia > Planctomycetales > Planctomycetaceae > CAUZSN01. The sequence goes on along the minus strand of CAUZSN010000009.1, from coordinate 11,451 downwards.
GGACAATTGCTGGCAGTACGAACAAATGAATATTCCCAGCAATCAGACTCGGCGTATTCTATTCCTGTATCCAGTTGATCTTTCGGGGCAGATCCCCGACGAGATCGCAAACTACACGCAGGCAGTTGTTGCCATCCTGATGAATCCGGACGATCCCGTGCTTCGTTTACTCGATCGGAATATGGAACTGCGCTACCCGCCGCCAGCAGGTTTGTCCTATTCGCCTCCATATGGCATCGGGCGATTTCCCGACTACCATTTGCCGGAAGATGGTGGTCTGCGTCGCCGGCTGCTGAACCCCGAACAGGTCTGCTCGATGGATCCGGCCATCATGTTCGAGAGCGTTGAAGAACCGCTGATTAGCGAAATCCAGGGGAAAGAACGACCGCGCAGCAATCTGCGTGATGCTGGGGTCCCCGGCCGAATGACTCGTGATTATTTGAACATGTACCAGAGTCATTTGGACTTTATCGAAAGTCTTGAGAACATACTGAATAGTCCCAACATTCCTCCTGGGATCGTGCAGATGATTCAACAAGCGCTGCCGGCCATGCACAGTCAAAAGGCCAGTTTGGAGACCTGGATTCAACAGCTCGAACGATTCCGAGATTTATTGGTTCCTTAAAATTATGTTTGCGAACCCATCATCTGGCTCCCATTCAACACACTTCGATGTTACGGACGAATTACCTTCAAAGGTAAAGGAACCGCCTAGCTTTGCACGGGTCGCTCGACAACTTCACAGCCGCTCGACTGACTTGTTGGGTATCGCTATTGTTGTCATCGGCGGTTTGATGCTGGGCGGCCAACTGGTTGAGTGGTGGTCGGTCGACCTGGACGAAACGCAATTTCCGATGGAATTGGCACATTCAGTCGCCGGAGCGAACGTTGGTTGGGGAGTCGGAAAAACGCTTGTTTCGATGCAGTTCGGCGACCACCCATTTGCCGTTCAGCGACAACAAGTCCACGGCGATTTCGATCGCGCATTTGACGTGTTGTTGTCACAGTGCCGCGAAACTGTCCAGTCCGACGAATCAATCGGCAATTTCGGCACGGACGATTCGAATCGCGCGGACGTGATTCAGCAGAAACTGGGGCAAAGACTGAACAACATTGCCCCGATCGAAGAACGACCGGGGCAATGGCGACTATACCGTTTGGACCATCCTATGACGACAATTGTCGCAACACGCCTCTGGCCGGATGTGGTGGCACTCGAAGGTCACAAGAATCGATCGGAACCTGGTTCCGCAGTTCGGCAGCGTGTGGTATGCTGGGGTCTGGTGGTTCCCTACGGTAACAACCATTGGACGCTGTATTGGTTTCGAGATTCTCGGCCAATTCCGATGCCAGTGAGCCTTCCGGAATTCCCGATGCCTCCAAATAGCCGGCAGGTGCTGTCGATTCGGGACCAGGCCGGTGGTGTGATTATGGTGTTTGAGGGAGAAGAGGTCGCACGGGCATGGATCATTTTTTTTCAACATTCGTTTTGCAAATACGGCTGGAAGGTCATCCGGCCATGGGAAGCATCCGATGCTGGCTGGTCTTGCCGGTATGCCGCTTCATTTGAATCGTCACCCGCTTGGATTGACGTGATGCTCCGACACGACGGTGAAAGCAGCCTGAGTGGATTCATGCACGTCACAATTCGTCCTACCGGTTCTGTTCCGACGCGAGAAACCGAAGATTGGGGTCGACCATGAAAGGCTTGCAGGGAATTATCATCGCGGCTTCGCTGGGAATTATCGGTGCCATCTGCAATTGGTTCTATATTTCTCGGCAGGCCGACAATTACTCGCGAGTTTCGTTTGTCGCTACAAAGTCCGGCACAAGTCTCAAGTCAGGCGATCGCTTCAAAGCGGAACATTTTTCAAAACTCGAGATCCCTCAGAACCAACTTGGCAATTTGGATGCGGTAGCCGTTAGATGGCGCGATTTGGATGCGGTTCTTGGCATGTTTGCGATAAAAAGGTATGAAGGAAGCGAAATTTTGTTAGCTCAGGATCTGAAAACTCCGGCGCGAAAAGACTTGAACAAGTTGATCGGCAAAGATGAATTGGTCATGTGGCTGCCCGTCGATTCCCGCACATTCAATCCGATGCACGTGAATCCAGGCGATCAAGTGTCGTTCAAGGTGTCTCGGTTTACAGTCGGGAGTCCTTCGAAGCTGAACGGTTCAGATGGTATCGGTGTCGAGGTGGCACCTGTAGGCGCGGGAGACGAAATCATCGGTCCGTTCCGCGTTCTTGCTCTTGGCAACCGAAAGGGCCGACGGGACGTTCAGCAAGCAGCCGGCGTGTCCGCAGGGGCAGAAAACGTAATTGCCATCGCGATCAAGAAACGCGGGAATGAACTGGAACTAAAAGCGCAGCGAATTTCGGAAGTGTTGCACGTGACGAATTTTCGAGGAATCCAATTGTTATTGCATCCGGCACTGAAAGAGGAATGATTGGGAAAATTCGAAACACACGTAGATGACACATAAGGACGACAGTCCGAAACGATACGGTCTTAAAAAACGGACGTTTGATTTTTTTGGATGTCGAGATTCGGATGTCGAATTTATTTGCATACTTTGCGAGACAACAGCTGTAATCAACGTGTTTCCTACCAACGCCAACTCGAGCGGCAAGAATGAAAGTTTGGTACAACAAAGTTCAGGACAGCCGGCGTTCGCGTGTCGAAACGGATGAACCGGTCATCCATATTGGTCGGGACGCCTCGAATAACGTGGTGTTGCAGAGTCCGTTGGTGTCAAAACGGCAGGCGACCGTACGGCAGGAAAACGGGAAACTCCGGCTGGAAAACGTTGGCCTGAATAGTTGCATGGTTGGCGATCGCGAAGTGATGGGCGGCGAAACAATCGAATTGGCCGCTGGCGAAACGGTTCGCATTTGGCCTTTCACGCTCACCTTCGAATCTGAAGAAGCTGCTCCCATCAGTCGCAGCGAGATGGAAGTACACCTGCGGTCGATCATGTCCGATTTAGAGCTGCGAGTACATCGCAAACTGCTTGAGAGGTTCGACCTTTACGAACTGGAAAACAACCGGCTGGGCGACGCCGACAGTATCCTTATGCTGGAGCGAAACATTGAAGACGTCTGCCGAGAGATGGATCTGTTCGGCGAGGAAAACTCGGCGCTCTTGGAAGAAGTCGTTGGGCTGACACTTAAAGACCTGTTGATCAACCAATTGATTCTCGAAACAGATAGGGAGCAACTCGACAGTCTAGCGAAATTGACATACAACGAATTTGACGTCCCAATCACGCTCGTTCCCGAGCGTGAAACCGAGCTGCACAACTTGATGAGATTTGTACGTGAGCGTTTGGGGTTGGAAGGTCAACCCGACTTAAGTGGTCAGATTCAGAAAACGGAATCGAAATTTTCCGATGTCTTTCCGCTGGTCCGTCCGCACTTGCATAAAGAACTAAAAAAATATGTTGTTTTGCGAGCGTTGAAAAAGGATCTCAAAGACACGGTGTTTGGTTTCGGTCCCCTTCAGGATCTGCTGCGGGCGCCGACAATCACGGAAATTATGGTCGTCAAGAGCGATCAGATTTACGTCGAGCGTGACGGTGTGGTCGAATTGTCGGGACGGCGGTTCATTTCCGACAAAGTGACTGAATCGATTATCGAGCGGATTGTCGCGGAAGTCGGCCGTCGCATCGACAAAAGCCAGCCGTTGGTCGACGCCCGTCTTCCCGACGGTTCGCGGGTTAATGCCATCATCCCGCCGCTGGCGGTGCGCGGTCCATGCGTGACCATCCGAAAATTCCCCGCCTTCCGGTTCACCATGGACGACTTGATCGAATCAGGCAGTATCACTTCAGCAGCCGCCAGGTTCTTACGAGCGTGTGTTGTCGATCGACGAAATATCTTGGTCAGCGGCGGCACTGGGACAGGCAAGACGACCATGTTAAACGTTTTGTCCAGTTTCATCCCGCATAAAGAACGGATTGTCACAGTCGAAGACACGACCGAATTGCAATTGCATCAGGAACATGTCGTCACGTTGGAAAGCAAACCTCCGAATGTCGAGGGCGCCGGAGAATATACCATTCGCGACCTGGTCAGGAATTCACTGCGCATGCGGCCCGACCGGATTATTATCGGTGAGTGCCGCGGCCCGGAAGCTTTAGACATGCTACAAGCCATGAACACCGGCCACGATGGATCACTGACTACAGTCCACGCTAACAGCACCGACGATGTACTGAAACGGTTGGAGGTTCTGGTGCTGATGGCTGTCGATTTGCCCGTCGCGTCGATTCAAAAACAGATTGCGTCGGCCATCGACATCGTTGTACAGATCGATCGGATTCCTGGGGGCAAGCGAGCGGTCACGCAGGTTTCCGAAATCGGCGGCTACGATCCTGATCGGAAAGAGTTGATCTGCACTGACATCTTTAACATTCGCGACGCGAAATCATTGCATCCGACTGGTTACATGCCGTCGTTCATCGACTCGCTGATCGAAAAAGATCTGCTCAATCTGGACTTCTTGTACGGAGAGGAGGGTCAAGGGAATGACAGGACAAGTCGAGTCAGAGAAACTATGTAACACGTTAGCCATCTCGCAAAATAGCCGTTCTGCTTCACTTGACTGACGTGTTATGAATACCTTAATTCGACTGTTTCGTTTCGCGTAGAGTGGTGGCGCCCACGCTACATTTTGGAATGTGCCGCAGCACAACCAGAGATATCAATGTTCGAACAAGTGATGGGAACTACAATGGTCGGACTGGCAGTTGCCATATTGGCGCATGCTGGTAGCGACTACTATATGCGCGGCATGGACTTTGTCGAAGCGGACTTTCGCGACAAGCTTCGGCGGTTGCGGGCGAACACTAGTAAGTTGCACAAGATCCTGGTCATCTGGTCATGTGTTGTACTGGGCACGCTTCTGGTGTCTTGGCTTGTCGCCAATTCGCTCCTGTTGGGGCTGATGTCAGTCGTTCTGTTGGTATGCTTGCCCTGGTACCTGCTCAGGCGGATGGCAGAAACTCGTCGGCAGCAGATTGAGGACCAACTGGCTGATGCGATGGTGTCATTGTCAAGCGCTGTCAGAGCGGGGTTGTCGTTAGCTCAGGCTCTGGAAATCCTGGCGCAACAGTCGCCGCGGCCGATTTGTCAGGAGTTTCAACAGATCGTCGGCGAATACCAATTGGGTAAACCGTTGGAACGGTGTCTAGTGGAAGCCAAGCAGCGATTGCGCAGCGAGAACTTTGCATTGCTCGCGGCCGCCATACAAGCCAGTCGGGAAAGCGGTGGTAGTCTGAACGAAACGGTTGAACGGATAGCGCATTCCGTTCGCGAGTTGCAGCGGCTAGAGCGAAAGATTACATCCGAGACCGCTCAAGCTCGGTATTCGGCATTCTATATGGCGCTAGCACCGTTTGCCGTGCTGTCCATCTATTACTTTTTCATTGACCCAATAAATACTGAGCGGTTCTTCACGTCGTTTGTCGGTCAGATGATGTTATGTGCAGCAGTGGTGTTAAATTTTATCGCGTATCTTTGGGCGAGACAAATTTTGAATCCGGAAATTTAGTGTTCCGTTAACATCGAATTTGTCCGTCCTGCGAACACAACAGGAATGGTTTTCATGACGGATCTCGCTTCGCAAATTTTGTTAGCGGTAGCTCCGTCACCGCTACCGACGTTGGCATGCGGGTTCGTGGGTATTGCTGTCTTCGTGCTGACACGCATTATTTTGGTCACACTTCATTCAGAAGATTTGGAACAGGACGACGATTGGCAATACGACGTCAACCGGATCAACGAACTGCGACAACACAGTCTGATCTACCGCGTGTTTCAGCCGGTGATTCAAGCGCTTGCCAAAATCAACCGCGGAGCTTTTCGCGAGCAGCTTCCCGACATCAACCGCGAAACCCAGGCGTCAGGCTTGCCACGGTTCTGGACACCCGAGGAATTTCTAGGCCGCATAGAACTGGTCGCCTTGCTGGCAACTCCGTTTTACATTTCTTTCGGTGTGAAAATAATGGGACCGGTCGGAATTGTTTTGGCGTTTACGGTGACAATCCTGACTGGGTTTGTATTGCGGCGGCGTCTGGCATTTCGGGCACGGTACCGGTTGCTCTTGATCAAGCAGCGAATGCCGTTTCTATTGGATTTGTTGACACTGCTGATGGAGTCCGGATCGACCTTTCTGCAAGCACTGGAGCAATCGGTCGACGAATTCCGCGAGCATCCGGTGGGCGTAGAATTTGGTCGAGTACTGGCCGAAATCAACATGGGCAAGAGTCGCACCGAAGCGCTGCAAGCCATGCGGGACCGGCTGAGTGATGACGAAATTACCAGCATCGTTGGCTCAATCATCCAAGGTGAGGTTCTTGGCACGCCGTTGGCACAACTGTTTCGCACTCAGGCCGATGTGTTGCGCATCAAGCGGACCCAGCGAGCCGAAACGATCGCGGGTGAGGCGGGAGTGAAAATGCTGTTGCCCAACATGTTGGTGATGGCATCGACGGTGATCATCATCCTGGGGCCATTCGTATTGGGTTTCATCTACGAGGACTTTCTGTCATAGGCGACAACTTGACGTGCATTTGCGTAGAATCGACGCTTTCAAAGAGGCCCATAACCGAATTGAGATGAACGAATTCTCACGAATCACTGTCATTTCGGGTCCCGAACGCGGCAAGGTGTTTGAGCTTGCAGAGGAATTGGTCCACATCGGTCGGGCGCCGGAAAATCAGATCACGATTAATGACCCCGAACTGTCCGGTCACCAGGCGAGCATTGTTCGCCGCAATGGCCGTTATGCGATCTACACGCCCATCGAACAAGCGGTCGAAGTGGACGGCGCCGCGATTCCCGCCGGGCGCTGGGTTTGGCTGCCCGAAGGCGTCACGATTCAATTCAGTCGCCGCACGTCCTGCCAAATCACTTGCCGGGCTGATGGTGCAATGAAAACCGTGGGAGATTCATCCGAGGTTGACGTCATTGAGTCAAACGAGTTGCCTGACGGTGCTCCAATGCCTGAAGTTTTTCCGTCTCGAATCGAAGCTGTGCCACCGCCAAAGGCTTCGCCTAAAAAAGAAAAACGTTTCGGAAAGCCGAAACGTGCGAAGAAGAAATCACGCGAAGTTGCCCGTTTCATCACAGACAAACCTGGTGATCCGCTGGTTCAGTTGGGCGAAGACGGGCACATGCCGGAACTGACTCTGGCCGAAGGTCTCGCCCGCAAATCGATAGAAGGTTCAAACAAGAAAACGAATCCATTAGTTTTGTATGCAGTATTGAGCCTGAGCCTGGTATCGTCGTTGGCTTTATTGTTCGTAGACATCGATCCAATCCGATCTTCGGTCCACCAGCGGGAACGGGCACGGCGACACATTGCCCGATTCTACGGCATCCAAGAGAAGCAAATCGAACCGTACCAGCAACTGTTACGCGATGCTCAGTTGGCGGAATCGAGAAACAATGACCTAGCCGCGCGCCGTGCCTATCGTCGAGTCCTCGATCTGCTAAATTCCGAAGACATTAACCGCTTCACCGGACTCACAGGCCGCCGCGCAAACGACGAAGAGCTAAAAAATCTGATTGCCATTCTGCTCCGCGACTGATCGTCGCGCAGGCAGCCGTAAGCAGGACGTAACCGGCCGACCGCTTTACGTATAGTCAATCGGATTCCCGAACAACGCGTCTTTCGTCGCTTCCCCGATGCCTCCTTTCAACGGAGCTTTGGCCTTGCTTTCCGTTGGGGGGATTTCATTCGGAGTATTTGGTTCGTGCTGATCGCTCGATTTCGTTGGCTCATCCTGCGACTTTAGCGACTTTAGTGACAATCGAATGCGGTGCTGATCAGAGTTCACGTCAATCACTTGCACGTCGACTTCCTGGTCGACATTTAACACGTCTGTGACCTTGTTGACTCGCTTGTAGTCAAGTTCGCTGATGTGTACCAAGCCTTCGATACCTGATTCTAATTCGATAAACGCACCGAAGTTTGTCGTCCGAGTGACCTTGCCGTTGACGGTTTGGCCGGACGAGTACTTTTCCGCGACTGTCGCCCAAGGGCTTTGCGCCAACTGCTTCATTCCCAGGCCGATTCGTTTCTTTTCCGGATCGAGCGAAAGTATCTTAACTTCAACACTCTGGCCGACTTGCAAGACGTCGGATGGGTGATTGATTCGAGTCCAACTGATTTCACCAATGTGCAAGAACCCATCTGTTCCGCCGACGTCAATGAACGCTCCGTAGTCTTTGATGGTTTTGACGGTTCCTGTAAACGTTTGCCCCAACTCAATTGCTGACCATAGTTCCTGTTCCTGTTTTTCGCGTTCAATTTCCAAGTAGTCGCGCCGGCTGACGACCAAATTCCGCTTCTGTCGGTTCGCCTCGATAATTTTCACTCGAATCTTCTGACCGACAAAAGGTTTCAGATCATCAACGTAGCGGAAGTCAACCTGACCAGCTGGCAAGAAACCACGAAGAGTTCCGAAGGTGACCTCCAGGCCTCCTTTATTTGTCTTCGTCACCAAACAATCAACGATTTGTCCCGTCGAGACGGCGTCCCAGTTATTTTTTAGGTGCTGCGCCCCGCCGGGCGGATTCACAACAATCAAGCCTTCGGCCGATTCAACCTGATCGACGATAACTTCGAATTCCTGTCCCACCACTGGTGGCTTGGGGGATTCGTATTGCCTGAGCTTAAACACGCCTGGCGAACGATAGCCCAAATCGACAAACACATTATCTCCATGGACTGATTGCACTCGACCCTTCAGTCGAGTGCCTGGTTCCAACGATTCTTCAATCGGTTGTTGGTTCGTTCGCTCGGCTTGGCCGTGCTGATCCATTTGAAGATCGTCGGTAGTCAATTGTTCATCATCAACCATTGCGGCCTGAAGTTCGGCTTCCAGTTCCCTATCGAGTTCTTCGATTTTCGGTGGCAATTCGACTGGCGCGGGACTGCTTTTTATGGACGGCGCAGTCGATTCATCAGTCGTTGTGTGGGCCGCGATGTTTATGTCTGCGCCGGTCGCATCCGAGCTTTTCGTCTCGTCAGCGTTGAGGTGGGCACGTATTGACGCGGCCACTTGCGGCGACTCGATGCGTTCAGGAATAGGCTGTTCAGAACTCATTCCAGGCACTCATTCAATCAGAAAACTTCGTTACGAGCAAATACAATACTCGAATCAGTCCGAAAACTCCACTACGACATCGTCACGAAACGTTTCGTCGATTCATGAATTTCATGTGATCTCGATTCCGTATCACCGGGCAAGCAACGATAATGCTGGGACCATCTTTGGCTGACGGTGCTCATCCCAGCGGTTTGAATTTATGAGGTCTTAGAGTTATGAGCGATGCTGCGAATGAATTCTTGCGGAGCAGCGAGCTGTTGTCGCAAACCGACAGTAAGCTGCTGATCGTTGACGTCCAGGAAAAACTACTGTCTTCGATTCCGGTTGTCGATCGGATGATCGGCAACTGTCGACGATTGATTCAAGGCGCACAGATTCTTCAGATTCCTGTCTACGCGACCGAGCAGTATCCGAAAGGCCTGGGTACAACAACTCAGACACTGGCCGAGTTGCTGGACGACATCCTGGAGAAATTGCGCTTCAGTTGTTCTGAAGCATTGAATTGGGGCAGTGCGGGGGAACAAGCCGATGATCGCCATAAAGTCGTAGTAGCTGGCATTGAGGCTCACGTCTGCGTCCAACAGACGGTGTTGGATCTCATTGCTCGGGGATTCCAGGTCTACGTCCCGGCCGATGCAATCGCCAGCCGGTACAAACTGGATTGGCAAGTCGCATTGGATCGAATGTCACTTTGTGGCGCCGTCGTCACCACGACAGAATCGATTCTATTCGAATGGTGTGAAGTCGCCGGGACGCCGGAATTTAGGCAGATCAGCAAACTAATTACTGAGCAATGACCGTTGTCCTGAATGGTGATTTTTTATGGTCATAAAGTCTCTGTACGTCAATTCGAATCGTCTAAAGGCGCAACGCCGAACAATTCACCGGTGAACAGTCAGTGTGGAATTCGTCCCCGCCAACCGATATTCTATGAACATGTGACTTAGCAGGCCGTTGGATAAGTTCATAGTGACCGAATTCATGCGGTTTGTTCGTAACGAAACCCGATAAATCGGGTTACTACAAACAGGTTTTCAACCGGTTGTAAATCGGCACTTTGGAAGCAGTGTTTGGGTTCTCGGTTTGTTGTTTGTGGACGTCAGCCAATGGCAACCGTGTCAGAAGAAAAGAACGTCGTCAGTTCGGCCACTGCCGGATTCCCAACTGTACGGATGCGCCGCTTACGCACTCATCCCAAACTGCGTGAAATGGTCGGCGAGACGCATCTAAGCGCCAATGATCTCATTTTTCCATTGTTCGTTCGATACGGTGAGAACCGGCGTGTACCGATCGATTCCATGCCGGGCCACTCGCAGGTGACGATTGACTTGCTCGCCGATGAGATTGCCGAAGTCGACTCGCTGGGGATCCCAGCCGTGATTCTGTTCGGAATTCCCGAGCACAAAGACGGCATTGGTAGCGATTCATATGATGACCACGGCGTGGTTCAGCAGGCGGTGCGAGCCATTAAACAAAGCGGGTCAGACGTGTTGATTATCACCGATGTCTGTTTTTGCGAATACACTGATCACGGTCACTGCGGAATTGTGAACGACCGACACGGTGAATTGGACGTGGATAACGATGCCACGCTGCAGATTTTGGTCAAGCAGGCCGTCAGTCATGTTCAGGCAGGGGCCGATGTCGTTGCGCCCAGCGGTATGATGGACGGGATGATCGCCGCCGTACGAAGTGGACTGGATGAAACGGGTTTTGAAAACGTCCCGATATTAAGCTATGCCGCAAAATATTCGTCCGCCTTTTACGGTCCGTTTCGTGAGGCTGCCGAAAGTGCTCCCCAATTCGGCGACCGCCGAACCTACCAGATGGACCCGGCCAATGCCGCTCAGGCGTTGCGCGAAATCGAATTGGACTTGGCCGAAGGTGCGGACATGCTAATGGTCAAACCGGCGTTGAGTTATCTGGACGTGGTTCGTCGTGTCAAAGACGCTCATCCTGGTGTCCCGCTGGCCGCTTTCAATGTCAGTGGTGAATTTTCCATGGTCAAAGCGGCCGCCGGCAACGGCTGGATCGACGAGCAGCGGACCGTTCTGGAGGTCCTGATCTCAATCAAGCGTGCTGGGGCCGACATGATTCTGACTTATTTCGCCAAAGACGCCGCACGCTGGCTGGCGTGATGCGAGCAATGTCCTAAGGCGGACTGTGATAAGTGTATTTTTGTGGCACACTTGTCACCGACTAGGATCCAAAATCGAAATACTCGGCGGACACCATATTTCTCATCGAAGAGACGGAGAACTTTGTTTGGGGCACCGGCGAGTCGGAAACGATGAACAATTGGTGACAGCCAACCGATATGCCACAATTCCAGT
>CAUZSN010000008.1:0-45461 GCA_963582345.1 Planctomycetota bacterium | reverse complement strand
GCCGCTCAGCATAATCTTGCAGCGATTTTGCAAGATTCAAGACCAGCACACCAATTCGTTCAGCAACGTTCTTGATTCGCACATCTGGATAGAACAGGTCCGTAGCGCTGATCAGTTCCATAAATCTACACCGTGTGATGGGATCGGGATAGGAAAATCCACACAAACGAATGGCCCAGTCTGCGCTCACAAAATCCACGGCAAGACTCGCAACGAGCAGACACAGCGTCTTTTGCCAAGCTTGCCGACGAAATATGGCCTGTGTGTGCATCATCGGCCAAATTGTTGATCGCTATAAACTGGCAGTCTGCGACCAATTATAAAAGAGTGTAGGAAAACGGTATCACTCCGGTAGCAGCAGAAGGCAACCGCGATTGCCAAGTCGCGATAAAAAGTGGAAAGTCCCAGGATTGCGGTCATCCAGAATCCGCTCCGTTCCACAGTCGAAGCAAAGGGAGAAGTATCTAATTCTGGCATTGAAAGGGATAAAAACTTAATGAATTCAGAAACTTAGCTCAACCCCATTTTCCGTCGCCCTATCAATAGAGGTTAGCAGCGATTCGTTAGCAGATGCGTATCCTGTGCCCACAAGTCAGTGGACGTTGCACCAGTCGCCAAGGCCAACCGCGTTTGTCGGACCAGCATTGCGCCAGCGACCATGTACGGAATGTATTGAAAACTCAGAAACACAACAGTGGTCACCGAGCAGGCCAGCAAATGGGCTAGAAGGAACAATGCCAAGCTGTACTGTTTTGCTTTCCACAGACTCACGAAGATCACTGAGATTCCCATCAAAATTAAAAAGGTCGCGACGATCCCCGCGATCAATATCAGCCCAAGGAAATAAACATGGATGGTGTTGCCCGTTTCCTGAATCATACGTCTTCGAGCGCCTTCAATCCCAAAGCCGATCAAATAGCAATCAGGCGTGAAATCCAACGCAATTTGAACTAGGAGGGAGCGATTGGTAATCGAATTCTGGGCGTGGTCGAACCGGTGGATTGCACTTTTTTGGATTCCGTACCAAATTTCACTCAAACCTCGATTTCGTTCCAGAGAAACCACGACAACAATCGACACGACCAACAGAATTTGAAGAACTTGCTTCTTTTTCGGCTCGCAGAAGAACAGATGAAACAACAGACCAGGCAATGCCAGGATGGCTGACTTCGCAATCGTTGACACTACTCCTCCTATCAAGGTCAGCAGAACTCCAGTCCTCCAACTTGTTTTCCGTATGTAAACTAGCAGTAAGAACAGCGGCGTCAAACACATAGCCATCGCGTTGCAATGGATGTTCAGTCCAGCAGCTCTGCGGCCTTGATGGCCAAAATAGATGATGCCTTGTTCGCCAAACTCATCAAGTAGCCCTATGAATTGGCCAACACCAACTATTGAATTGGCGCAAGCCGCCAGTAATAGAATCTGGGCAATTCGGGATGCCGTCAAATTCGTAAACGCCGCCCAGCCGAATGGAAGCACGAATCCAAAAATGTACAGCGTTTGCAAGATCTGGATGACGTCGCCGTCTGCATCCAGCAGGCCCGATATGAGAAAAAAAGGGACTGCCAGTAGAAATGGTAATTGAAAGACATGAATGCGGATCAACTCACCAGCGTTCAACAACACTGCAAAGATCAGGAACACGTCCGCATAAGTGAAACTTATTCCCGAAAATTTAAACGTAGGACACAGCAATAAGAACAACGCTGTGCAGGCGAACAACTTTTGCCATGTTGTGTTCGTCATCAAGCGACTTGCTTCGTATCTAGGGACGGGACGGTTCCATGAGTCGCTGTGGTCTGCGCCTTACTCATCGTCATTGCGAGTACGAATAGCAACCACAAAGGACCTGCCAGTTGTAATTGACCCTTCCGGAATTCCCGCAGAATCGTTTCAATTTTTTCAAAGTCCAACCAACCACATTCTCGGAAAGACTGCCGGGTCAGTGCCCCATGAATCTGATCCCACAAGGGCCCCTGAATCCAATCGCTGACAGGAACCGAGAATCCACGCTTCGGACGCTCGAACAGCCGTCTCGGCAAATGACGGCCCAGAAGTGCTTTTAGAACCGATTTCTTGCCCTTTTGGAACTTGATGCCGGTTGACAATTCTGCTCCGAACTGAGCAAACCGAAAATCGAGCAACGGACAGCGGACCTCCAATGAAACTCGCATCGAAGCGCGATCCATTTTGACCTGCAGATCATCGGGAATGTAATAGATCGCGTCGCAACAAGCCGCCTTGGACAACGGATCGCAATCGAGTCGGGAAAACACGTCACGGAAAAGCTGCTGAGGGGCCTGATCCGCTAATGGCACGTCCGGCATCAACTGAGACGTGCTTCCCAACGTCCAACTGCGAGCGATGGCAGAGTACAATCCGGGTTCGTCGTGTGTTTCCAGCAACCGCTGGATTCGGAGACCACAGCGACCACCGAACCGCGACACGATGCCCTGAACGAATTTTCGTCCTAAAGATGGCATTCGCTGAGCAAGCAAGGCTTGCCGGTACCAGTCGTAGCGCGCGTACCCGCCGAAAAACTCGTCTCCACCATCGCCCGAAAGAGCCACCGTCACATGGTTCTTCACTTCCTGACACAGCAGCATCGAAGGCAATCCCGACGAATCCGCGTAGGGCTGCTCATAACAGTCTAAATAGTCATTCACCAGTTCGGGCAGCCGGCTCTCGTCGATCCGGATCTCGGTATGTGGCAGACCCAAATGATCAGCCACCTGTTTTGCATACGTAGCCTCGTTGTACCGACTGTCATTAAACGCCACGGTGTAGGTGGGAATCGTTTGATATCCGCCATTCTTCAACTGAGCAGCGACCAAAGACGAATCTACTCCGCCACTCAAAAATGCGCCGACGGACACATCGCTAAGTGTCCGGATCGATACAGCATCTGCCAACAGCTCGTCAAGCTGATCAAGATCAACTGTTTGGAATTTTCCCCACCGAAGATCGGTGAAGTCATGAAAACGACGACGTGACACAACGCGGCCTCGCCGAATGACAACCAATTCGCCAGGACAAACTTGAGACGTCGATTTAAAGAACGTAAATGGTGACGGGAGATAGCCGAACTGGAAATAATACGGTGCCTGATTTGGATCGGGCTCCAACCCCAGGCCGCGCAAAGCACGCAACTCGGAAGCAAACGCCAGGAAGCCATCCCCTTCGAAGAGATACAACGGCTTTTTCCCCATTCGATCGCGTGCCAGTGTTAATGTGCGTGTTGCCGTGTCGTACAAAGCGACAGCAAACATCCCATTCAAGCGGGATAGAATCGACTCGCCGTATCGTTCGAATGTCTCCAGAAACACTTCTGTGTCACTCGTCGTGCGTAATCTGGCCCCGCAAGAACGATCCGTGCCTAATTCGTCCGTGTTGTAGATTTCACCATTGAATGCAATGACGGTCCGGCCGCTTGCCGATTGCATCGGCTGGTTAGCACGGACGTGCAAATCACGGATTGCCAGGCGGCGAAAACCCAAATGAGTTTCTCCTGACGGACAAGTAAACAGCCCCTCAGAGTCTGGACCGCGATGCGTAACAGAATCGACCATGCTGCCGAGATAATCGCTGGCCCCTGGAATGGGTTCGGAAAGTGATAGTCCCGCTATCCCACACATCGCGTTGATCCTTCCGGCAGCGTGTCGAAGTTTTCGTTCACCACGATTGGTGTTTTATCCGGTTTAGGTCGCTGTTGCGTCACGCGCCGCAACAGCACCAAACCAACAACGATGAAGGGTATTTTGCTTACCGTCATCGCCAGGGCGGCTCCTGCAATTCCATTCGATGGAACCAAGAAATAACAAGCAGTTAGCGAAGCCAGTGTGCTGAGAAACAGCAACGGAACCTGTGCACGAATACACCGCACAACGATCAATGCGGTGTGAATAGCACCAGCAAAGTACGCCGTCATTGCCGCGAGCATCACGTACGACAAGACATCCTGGTAGGCCGCGTATTCAAGTCCTAGTAGGACGGTCAGCAACGCGCTCCCCGTAAACCAAGCTGTCGCCAATCCGGTAATACCAAGCGTGAAATAAAGCAGCATCAATCGGTTGAATAATGTGCGAAATTCACGTGTCTCACCGGCAGCGTAGTGTTTTGCCAGCCGCGGGCAACTCGCCTGGTCCAGCGCCCTCATCAATGTAATTCCTGCTGCCATTAATGCGGCTATTGCGCCAAAGATCCCCAGCTCATATTCGCTAATTTCCGCGACGAAATATCGCGGAATATTCGTGTTGAGCGAGATCAACAGGCTTGTTCCTCCCAGTGGTAACCCCAATATGACTAGCCGCTTTAATTGTCGAAAGTTACATTTCGGACGAACGCCATCCAAACCGCAGACTAAGCGTCCACGCCGTTCGGACAACGTTTGCGACAATCTAAATCGCAGAATCCAGATCCCGCTGGGAATGTCGTAGGCCAGCATTACTATCAACCGTGAAAGAGAAAATCCGGCTGCTCCCCAGACAATGCTGCCAGTTAGATAGATGCCTAAACCCAACGAAAGAAGGGCCAAAACCCCATGTCCACAGACCGAAGGAGTGATTCGATCAAGACGCTCGTGCTGCTGAAGCACTCCATAAAATGTATTCGAGATCGCTTCGAAAGCTTTCGCCAGCCCTACGAATAGGATGACCAATACGGTTTGCCCACTGAATTCAGCGACAAAACAGACGGCCAGCGTGATACAAAAGGCCAACAAACAGGCAAGCAGCCGCAATCCTAAATAATCGCCGAACTGAAATTCGTTTTTGCTGTCGGTGGCCTGTAGCGTGCGAAGTTGAAAATCTGCGAACATAAAAATTGGGCCCGTCACAGCCAGCCCGAGCACAAATTGGCCCACCATCTTTGGACTGCCTAAATTTGCCAACACCAGCAACACACCCCATTGGCACGCTGCGTAGACGACGTTACCGGAAAAAGTCCACGCAAAATTTTCACGGAGCGATAGTGGGCGGGGATTCCGCTGAGGAAGCGAAATCGTTGACACAGACTCACCTCGATTCCTTAAAGTTCCGACTGATCAAGCTCTGCCCCAAAGAAGAGGCAGTCCTCTTCGTTGTCGGGATTTTCGATCCGGCAACCACTATCCGTAAGGAAACATTCCCCTTCTTGATGAAGCAGTTGATGAGTGTGCGGATGTTTGGCATCTCCAGCATTGTTGAGATTTGTCTACTCTTCGGGAATCCGACCTGCACCCCAAAATGTGTATTGCCATGGCCAATTCACTGGGCTGAGAGTTGATGTAAAATTCCAGGCAACTGCCAAAGATTCATATATATGTGCCAAACGATGGTTTGGAACCGTCCGGGGAAAGACTCGAGGTCCGTCGACCGCACCGACTCGTACGTCTTGCAGTCCGGCGACGGTCAAAGTTCTTTTAATAGCCTCTGGATTCATGATTTCGAAGAAATGGGCATTCACGGCTGGCGAATTGAACCAGCGCAATAACTGCTTGTTTATCGGCGTCGCAAAGTTAGGCACCGTGACGGCAACGTAACCTCCCGGCTTGCCAAATCGGATGTGATCGCAAACGATCGGAACGGGATCGAAAAAATGTTCGATCAAACCAAACGAAACCACAAGATCACACTGATACGGCACTTTGGTTGTCTGGAAGTCCCCTTCGTGAATCCGCGCTTCGATGTTAACGTCGCGCAGATATTCCTTGGCAATCCGGATCCCTACCTTTGAATAATCAATTCCGTGTAGGTGAATTTTCGGACGAACCAGATGCATGCGCTCCAACATTCGTCCCGGAGCACAACCGAGTTCCATGACGTCCGCGGCCTGTTGGCCGGCCAGATCAAGCAGGCTTCTTAGTAAGACGTCAAACTTGCGGCGCACACATCGTCTCAGCCAACCAACTCGCGGTCGTGGCTTGGAGACGTACATGCTGTCCCAAAATGTGGAGGTTGTCAGTTCGTTCGACATCCTTGTATGCCCAAATTAGCTTTCCAAGTTAGACCGCCAAGATTCAAAAATGACGAATCGCCTTTTCAAGCGGCCCTGCGACTGTTCGACGCCAATTCGTTGTCCCTACTGTACTGGTATCGTTGAAGCATCCAACCAGCCAATGTCCAACAGATCCGTCGATCGGTGCGAGAAAGCATCTGTATCCATTCCTGATCAGCTTGCAACGTAACGCTGCCGGCCATTCGCAAGCGATTGCCCGATATTATGTGTCTGATTCGCATTGACTCACCAGCGGTTGCCGCCCGGGCCACCTCTGTCAAGTCGACATTGGCAAGCGTGGCAATTTGGCCCAAGACCACTTGGGGGGTTGTGACAAGGTTTTCGTAACGAACCAACATGGCATTGTCCGAGCCAACTGTACGGACCATACCGGCCACTAGATTGACCAGCATCCAATAAACCACGGAAAACCAAATGGGGCGGGAGGGGATCGTATTTGAGACACCACCTTTTCCGTTCCGATCGAATGCTTTCTTTCTTGACCAGGCCACGGCCCGCCCGTCGCGGACAAGGTGGACGATTCGCAAGTCAATTCCTGGAATCAGCGACAGCAAGCATGCACGCAACGGATTTTTTGACGAGTCGACGATGATGGACTTGCCGCTAACTTGTCGAATGGCTGCGTATAGATTTTCAGTCTGATGCAGAAATCTCTGGAACCGACGTGAGCGGAAGAAGCGTTCTCGAAAAAAACGCACCCATCTAATCCAGCCGAAAAAACGAAATGATTCGAAACGTTTTTGCATGGCGATGTAGTCGACAACATCTGCTGAGGCATCACGCTGCTTCCACTCCCGCAGGACTTCTGACCAAAACTCACAAACATTGCCTTGTTTTCCGCAAGCACAGTATTCGCCGTTACTCCATCCTGCAAAGTGCAAGTTGGTTAGTTCACCCACACTCACGACATCAGGATGGTTGCCCAATAACGCATCCAACAAAGTCGAGCCACTGCGGCCGGCCCCCATGATGTAGACGACACGGATGTCCTCCCGCATCAGTTCACATTGCATCGAATGCTGGGATGCGCTCATGCATTTCCTTAGTATCTGGCCAAATTGACTCAGTCTCGAAGTGACCAAGAAAATCTTCGCCTTGAATTCAAAATCGGAATCACGAAATCTAAAACAAATTCCGGTGTCAAGATTCGAAATTCAACACTGGATTTACGGTAAAGTTTTTGTCAACCGGCCTGAGTACCCTGTTATCTGTTTGGTTGGATTGAGGAATTGCACAAATACTCTGCATGGTTGCTGAATACGAATTCATTGTAGCTCAGTCGGCTGCCGGCACTTTTTATCCGATCCACGATAAAACCACGTCGTCGACAAAAGTGAATGATGCCTTCAGGTTTGGCGACTTCGAATAGGTCGCCTCCTAGCCAGTCGACGGCGTCATGCCACCAACTCATTCCTCGTTGATTCGAATAGGCGAACCGCTTCTAAAAACAGCGGTGCGGTTTTAAGCAGCAGCGTGGTGGGCTGTCCTTAGCAAAGTTCGCAATCCCCGTCTAGACCAATAGCTTCGTCATCGACAAGCCGGGGTGCACATCGAATACCGTTGCAGAAAACTGCTCGTTTTGCTACAAGCGCGAGTTCTTGTCGGCAACCGTTTTGTGCCTTCGCGGTCTTTACACCACCGTCGTGAGTACGGACACTGACGCGAGCTACCAGGGCGCACTTTTATCGAGCTAAACGACAATCATGGGCAAGCGGTTGTTGATAATCGGCGCTGGCGGATTCGGGCGCGAGATTCTTGGTTGGGCCGAACAGATAGCGGCTGCCGGCGCGGAGTGGGAAATTGGCGGGTTTCTGGATGCAAATCCAATCGCATTAGAAAGCTATCCATCGTCCGTTGGTGTCATCGGCGATCCGTCGACATATTCGCCGAGTGCAGACGATCTTTTCATTTGCGCCATCGGCGACACTTTGACGAAACTGTCCCTTTGTAGAACAATCCAAAGGCGGGGTGGCCGGTTTACTACATTGATTCATCCGACGGCTGTCATCGGACCAAATTGCCGGATTGGGATCGGATCGATTCTGTGCCCGTACGCGTCAATTACGACAAATGCGACACTCGGCGATTTCGTCACGCTCAATACATACGCGGTTATCGGTCACGACAGCGTCGTCGGCGATGGCTGTACATTAAACGGTCGGGCCTCGGTCAACGGCAACGTGGTGTTAGGGGAAGGGGTATCCATGGGCTGCCATGCGGTGGTCAATCCTAAAGCAAAAGTCGGCGACTACGCAGTCGTCGGATCCGGCAGCGTCGTGTTCTTCGCAGTGCTACCGCACACGTCGGTCCTAGGCGTTCCGGCACGAGTCATTTGGCGGTCGACAAAATCCCGGAAAGCCGCGTAGCGGTTAATTCACGACGTCGATCAAGGAGGATCGCTGTGAATGACGGAGCCGTTATCCTCATCACGGGGACGCGCAAAGGCATCGGTCGGCATCTGTCAGAACACTATCTCGAAAATGGCTGCCGAGTCGTCGGCTGCAGCCGTAAAGAGAACGGCTTGATCCATTCCAATTACCGACACGTCTGCCTGGACGTAGCGGATGAAAAAGCCGTGAAGCAATTGTTCGTCGAAATCAACAAAGATCTAGGCCGAGTGGATGCACTGATTAACAACGCGGGCATCGCTTCGATGAACCACTCATTGCTGACACCCGGCGACACAGTGCAGCGACTTCTAGACACTAATTTCACTGGCACGTTCTTGTTTTGTCGCGAAGCGGCCAAGCTAATGCAGCGCCGCAAGCAAGGACGCATTGTGAATTTTGTGACGGTCGCCGTTCCACTGAAGCTCGATGGTGAGGCAGTTTACGCTTCATCAAAAGCCGCCGTCGTTACGCTGACGGAAATACTGGCACGCGAGTTCGCTCCGTACCACATTACAGTGAATGCCATTGGACCGACACCCGTCCGAACCGATCTGATTCGATCCGTCCCGCAAGAAAAACTCGAAGCGATACTGGATCGGCAGGCGATCCACCGCTTCGGTGAATACCGCGACGTATCGAACGTGATCGATTTTTTCCTGCGCCCCGAAAGCGACTTCATCACAGGACAAATCCTGTACTTGGGAGGCGTGTGATGTTTATCGATTTCTTGCTGAATGTATTTCGGAAAACCGAGACAAACAACGCCGTCGTTTGGCGCGACCAGGCTCTAAATTATCAATGGTTGCTGAATCGCACCGAGTATTGGAGGAACAAAATTCACTCGGAACAAGTCGACACAGGAAGGGTCGTGGTGCTGGAAGCCGACTTTTCACCGAATGCGGTTGCGCTATTTCTGGCGTTGATTGAGCAAGGCTGTATTCTTGTTCCTTTGACATCGGCCTCCGATTCGAAACGCGATGAATTCATCGAACTTACGCAAGCCGAGGTGTTGTTTTCCGTAGACGTCGATGATGAAATCCAAGTGACCCGATTCGATCGCCTCGCCTCGCACGACTTGTATGACAATTTGCGATGCAAAGGCCACCCCGGATTGGTCCTGTTTTCATCTGGTTCTACCGGACAGTGCAAGGCAGCTGTCCACGATCTGGTGCCACTGTTGGAAAAATTCAAGCAGCCGAGGCACAGTCTGCGAACGATCTCGTTCTTGTTGTACGACCACATCGGCGGCATCAACACGATGATGTATACGTTTTCGAACGGTGGTTGCCTAGTCACTGTTCAGGATCGTTCTCCGGACAGCGTGCTTGCCACAGTCGAGAAACATCGTGTCGAACTACTGCCCACATCACCAACCTTTCTGAATTTGGTGCTGATTAGCGAAGCCTTTCGGGATTATGACTTAAGTTCCTTGAAAACTGTGACCTACGGTACCGAGCCGATGCCGGAAAGTACTCTAAAACTGTTCAATGAACGGTTTCCACACATCCGACTGTTACAGACTTATGGGCTGTCGGAGGTCGGCATTCTGCGATCGAAGTCGCGGAGTTCCGATTCATTGTGGATGAAGATTGGCGGCGAGGGCTTCGACACGCGCGTCGTCGATGGCATTCTGCAGATCAAGGCCCAATCCGCCATGCTCGGTTATCTGAATGCGCCAAGCCCGTTCAGGGACGATGGCTGGTTAAACACAGGGGATCGTGTCGAAGTCCAGGATGAATACATTCGCATTTTGGGTCGTGAATCGGAAATCATCAACGTCGGGGGCGAGAAAGTGTATCCGGCCGAAGTCGAAAGCGTGATTCAGGAACTGGAAAACGTAGCCGACGCAGTGGTTGTGGGCGAGACAAACTCCATTACCGGCCAGATCGTCTGTGCCAAGGTGCAGTTAATTCAGCCAGAAGAACCCAAAGCGTTCATCAACCGATTGAAAATATATTGCCAAAGTCGCTTTCAGAAATACAAGGTCCCTGTCAAAGTCGAAATCGTAGCCGGTTCGCAACATTCATCTCGATTCAAAAAACTTCACAAAACTGCGTAAACGCTGAGTAGGCCGGTGGTCTGCACAGCACATCGATTGAATGAAAGGATGCCGAATGACACAAATGGCACCGCGATTCGACCGACTTGCCATCGACGGTGGGCGTCCTGTCAGTTCAAGACCCTTCGCTCCATGGCCACATTTTGACGATGAGCAAATTCAGGCTGTCACCAACGTCTTACAATCAGGGTGCGTCAACTACTGGACTGGTGAAGAAGGCCGATGCTTCGAACAAGAGTTCTCGCAGTTCGTTGGAACTAAGTATGCCGTTGCCGTCGCGAACGGAACCGTTGCACTAGAATTGGCCCTACACGCAATCGACATCGGTTCAGCCGATGAGGTGATCGTGCCAAGTCGGACATTTATAGCGACGGCTAGTGCGGTCGCCATGTGTGGCGGCGTTCCCGTTTTCGCCGACGTTGACCCAGTTAGCGGCAATATCACGGCAGAATCAATCGAAGCCGTTCTGAGCCCTCGGACCAAGGCTATCATTGTCGTCCATCTGGCGGGCTGGCCGTGTGATATGGACGAGATATTCAGGCTAACACGCAATCGCGGCCTAAGAGTTATCGAAGATTGCGCTCAGGCACACGGCGCCACTTACAAGGACCGCCCCGTCGGTTCACTCGGCGATGTGGCCACGTTCTCATTCTGTCAGGACAAGATCATGACGACTGGAGGCGAAGGCGGCATGGTCACCACCAATGATGCAGACATTTGGCACCGTGCCTGGAGTTTTAAGGATCATGGAAAGAACTGGGATGCGGTCTACAACCGCAATCATTCAAGCATTTTCAGATGGACACACGAATCGCTCGGCACCAACTGGCGAATGACCGAAATGCAGTCCGCAATCGGCCGTGTGGCTCTGCAACGTTTGGAAAATTGGCTCGTGAAACGCCGGCGACACGCGGTCATTTTGAACTCTGGTTTCTCAAATATCCCGGCACTTGACGTGCCAATTCCCAATGAAGAGTTCGCCCACAGCTACTACAAATACTATGTCTACCTGAAACCGGAATGGTTATCGGGGTCATGGACGCGGGACAAAATTATCCACGCAATCCAGGCCGAAGGAATTCCCTGCGGCAGTGGTATCTGTCCGGAAGTCTACCTAGAGAAAACGTTCGAAGCCCTCAATCTGCGCCCTCTGGACCGACGTCCTAATGCCAAGCGTTTGGCGGAATCTAGTCTAATGTTCATGGTTCATCCGACCCTTTCCGACACCTGCATGCGAGATATCTGTGCGGCGACTCAGAAGGTGCTCAATATCGCCATCGCCGATCACCCAGCGTCCAAATTCAAGGCAGCTTAGGCCGAAGAATTTGTACGGTGCATCTCGCGAAAAGAAAACCTCTATTGACGCAAAACCGCGGTTGATCTAGGGTTCCCCGCACAATTCCCACAATCACTATCCCTACGTGACCATTCGGCACGTGTTCCCAGTCCAGACAATGATTCGGGGAACGTTCACTCAATCACCGAATTGCGGGATTGTGCCTTCTACTCGTTCGCAATCGCATTTTTTCAGTCCGTTCGTTGAACAAGGCACGATCCGCTGCCCCGATCTATTCGTGTGGGAAAAACTGTTGCGTTCGCACCGGGAACGAGGCGACATCCAATGAGCATCGCAGGTCGTGTTTGGTCCGCGAGTGCAACAGAAATCTTAGTCAGCATTCTGCTGATGCTGTTTGTAGCTCATTCCATTGGATGTGCAACTCCCCAGTATCATGCGACAGATCTCCCGCCCCAGCTTCATGCACCTCCGATTGAGAACCCACAGATTGTCGATCTTACTAAATTCGCCATTCCCGCAGTCAGCAATGAGTCGATCTACGGCGGTGACGTGTTGGAAGTGACAATTTCGGCTGGATTGAGCGAGAAAGACACATTCACATTTCCTGTTCGGGTGAACGAACTGGGAGTCGCCAATCTGCCGGTAATCGGCGCCGTGGCTCTTGCGGGACTGGAACTGGAAGGCGCCGAGGCCGCCGTCATAGCTGCCGCCGTACAGCGAGGTCTGTATCGGGCACCACACGTAACAGTCACAATGAAACGACAACGGATAAATCGGGTCACGGTCGTGGGAGCGGTCAAGGAACCCGGAATCTATGAATTGCCGCGTGGTGCCAGCGACTTGTTGACAGCGTTAACCGAAGCCGGCATGCTTGCGGACGATGCCGGTATCCATGTCCAGATTCGGTACCCCAATGATTCATCCCATGACAAATTAATGCCAACCCTTGTGGCCCGAAATGGGATGGATTCTGTTTCTTCGGCTGGTTTTTCGTTCGAATCTGTGAAGGCGTCTGCATATGCTCGTCCGCAGTCCCTTCGTATCAATCTCGCCTCGGCTGCCAAAGAGGGATCCAATGGGTACCAGCTGCAGGATGGTGCCATCGTCATGGTCGAGAAACGCGACCCGAAGCCCGTTCACGTTATGGGACTTATAAAAAAGCCAGGACGTTACGAATTTCCCATCCGCGAGGAACTACGGGTGTTAGACGCGATCGCCCTGGCCGGTGGAGTTTCGTCGACGGTCGCCAACAAGGTGTTCGTCATTCGTCGCCTGTCATCTCAAGTGGAGCCATTCTTAATTCAACTCACCATTCATCAGGCAAAGCGCAATGGAGACGTCAATCTACGATTGATGCCCGGAGATATCGTGACCGTCGAAAAGACACCTGCCACCATCATCCTGGAGGCACTGTACTTGATCAACTTCGGAGTGGGGGCTTCGTTGAACACTCTGTTTTAGGGAATCACAAGGCATGTCGAATAATGACCTCCGAAGATAATCCTTCTTTATCCATACAATCTAATATTTCTGCCTCGAACGTTTTCGCGGAAATCATCCAATTCCTGCACGCTGTCCGGATGCGCAAGGGGATTGTCTTCAGCACGCTGGTTGTCAGCGGATTGTTGAGCACACTGTACTACCTGACGGCCACTCGGCAATATGACTCGCGCGTCGAACTGTATCTGATACAAAACGCCGGAGAGTCCTTTGGACACAATTCGCACAATGCGCCACAATTACGCGACCAGATTCCAACCCATAGAAAAATTCTGATGTGCGATGTTGTGTTGCAGGAAGTTGCAAACTCCTTGTCGCCAGAATTTCGGAATGAGCTGAAAGGGATCCCAAAATACAAATGGTCTGCAGCCCTGCGTGAGAATCTCTATGTCCACTCGGACCGATTGACCAGCATAATTTCGGTTCGCTATCGCTCGCAAAATCCGAAAGCCGCCGCGGCCGTGGTCAACGGCATCGCAGACGCCTACCTGAATTTTATTAACGACACACACAAGGACAGTGCGCGTGAACAGCTGAATGTTCTGACGACCGAGAAATCGGAATTGGAAAAGAAACTACGGACAAAGGAACTCGACTTACTTGAATTGCGAGACCAATTCGAGGACATCATCGGCCCCGATGGTAAGAGCTTACGAGTAATCGCGTTTCGCGTCTCCGAACTGAATAAGTCGCTAGTCGAATCCGCAAAGCGATCCGTTGCCGCACGATCATTCCTGAAGTCAATTTTAAAGGCCGATCAAAACGGCGAAGACATTCACCAACTGGCACTGCAGACGATTCAGGGGCTCGGCAGTGATCTGTTGCGCGCAGATCTGGGACTCGGAACGCAAGACATTTATACAATCACTCGCATAGAACAACAATTGAATCAAGATAGAGCCAAATTGAATTCTGAACTGACGAAGTTCCGTGAGAATCACCCCAACATCATTTCTTTGCAGGGAAGGATCAGGCAAAGCGAGTACTGGTTAACAATCCACCGACAACAGGAAAATCAAAAACTACGTGAAATCCGCAAGAGTGAACTCAAGCCTCGCCTGATTCAAATGGCGCGACAGCGAGTAATGTACGCCGCCGAACATGAACATGAGATTCGTCAACAATTCGAGAATGAAAAGCGTCTCGCACTGAGCTTGAACAAGCAGAATGCTAAAGTCGACATTGTCAAACTCGACCTGGAACACATGCGTGCTTACCGCGACCTTCTGTTTGACAGGATCAAGGATGTCGATTTAAAGGGGAACTTCATAACGAAAGCAGAGGTGATCAGCCCGCCGAAAGTGTCAAACATTCCGGTTTCACCGCGTCTCGTCGTCGTGGCTCTAGTGTGCGCTGCCATAGGTCTCGGTAGCGGATTGGTGATTGTCTACGTTCTGGATACATTGGATGACCGCTTCCGGTCGCCGGAGGAATTAAGAATTCAGCTTGGTGTCCCTGTTTTGGCTATGGTAGGTCAAATGAAACCGTTGGACGGCGAAGGCATCGATTCGATTCACACGTTCACAAAACCAAACAGCGTCGAGACGGAAGCATTCCGAACACTGCGTACCGCCTTGAGTTTCAATAAAACCGCCACACAACGTATCGTCACAACCAGCACAGAACCAGGCGATGGCAAGACAACGATTCTGGTCAACCTGGCCACCGCGTTCGCTCAAGCCGGCAAGCGCACTCTCATCATCGATGCCGATATGAGACGGCCGGGTCTGACCGCAATACTGAATTTGAAAGGCCCCAGAGGATTGTCACAGGTGTTGCGGGATGCTGCACCTATTACTGAAAGCTGCTTGAACAATCTTTATCACACTGTGCTTGAGGGGCTCGATGTCCTGCCGTCTGGCCCGCGTCCCATCAATCCCGCAGAACTTCTGACGAGCGACAGGTTTTCCGAACTGCTGGCATGGGCGGAAACGATTTATGATCAAATTTTGATCGACTCGCCGCCAGCCTTGGCAGTAAGTGATCCGGTAATTATGGGCCGTATGGTCGATGGAGTGCTCCTTGTTGTCCGTCCTGACATAAATCGACGGCGGATGGTCATCCGAGCCGCTGAAACTTTTGACAACGTCGATGTCAGTTTATTGGGCGTCGTCGTGAACCATCTGACACCTAACAGCGGTCAAGATTATTATGGGTACGGGTATGGATACCGCTATGAGCACTCGTACGAACACAGCTACAACGACGATGAGAATCGTTCAGAAACTGATGGCGAACAAGCGCGCGAGGATTTAATCGAGAACCACATTGACGACACCTATAGTTCACGACAGGCTGCCTAATCGGCAACAACCACGTAGTTGTAGTCCGCTCTGTAGACTACGCGAGACCAGCCAACTCCCGAACTCCAACGACTGCGTGCTTTCGCATTGGACCCTCAGAAAGACACACAGATGTCGTCGGAATTGAATGCTGGTTTCACGATTCGCGGACGAATTGCAAATCGGCCCAGTGCGCCCGTTCGAAATAGCTGGATGGCCACGCCACTAAGAACTGCCGTCGATTTGGGCCTCGTCTGTGTCCTATTTGTAGTCCCTTTTCTTATGGGCGGCCGAGTCGCAATGGGACAGGTTGTCCTGACTGCCGCGGCTTGTTGGATGGCCATCGCTTGGGCACTTTATCAAAGTCTCCACCCTCAGCCAATGTGGCATCGAACACAGGCCGAATTGTTGCTGTTAGCCGGTGTCGGAGTTGGCTTATTGCACATCGTCCACCTACCTACCGAACTGGTCGATGCAATGTCTCCACAAATCGCCGAGATTCTGACCGTCTGGAACACCGATTCGGTTTCCGCGACATCCCCCAAACCATGGTCACAGATCTCACTGGCGACTGCGGAATCACGACTTGGACTGGTCACATTTTTGGCCTACATACTGATATTTCTCGTCACATCACAACGCCTGCGGCACGTGCACGAAGTCGAGCGAATGCTACGCTGGGTGTGTGTCTCGGTCGGTGCCATGGCGATCTATGGGTTAGTCCAGTACTTGACCAGCAATGGAAAATTCTTTTGGTTGTACGACTATCCGCTGACGAACACGTATTTCCGGGTCAAAGGTGGTTTCTCGAACAAAAACCATTTCGCCCAATTCTTAGCACTTGGAATCGGGCCTTTTATTTGGTGGTTCATGCACGTTGCGCACAAAATACAACAGTCACGATCACAAAGCTTTCAGTTCACCAACCGGACGTCCAGTCGTGGAAATGGCGCTGTTGGACTGTTGTTGCCAGCTTTGGGAATCGTTGTGTTTGCTGGGCTGCTTTCGTTGTCTCGTGGTGGTGTAGTCGCCATGTTCGTAGCAGCATTGGTTTCGATGGGCATCTTGTCGAGCAAAGGTTTGGTGTCCCGAAAATTAGTGGCCGGACTGATGGGGACGGGCGTCCTGGTTGGAAGTTGTCTTTTCCTTCTCGGTTATGACGCCGTTGCACGCCGTTTGGACAACTGGGACCCAAATGGACGCTGGCAGATTTGGCAGGCCAATCTGGCGACGGCGGCCGACTTCCCCCTCTTCGGTACAGGAATCGGCAGCCATGCTGAGGCCTACCCCATGTATCTGGATCAGCCGTTTGACCCAGTAGAGTACACGCACGCGGAAAGCGGCTACTTGCAGATCGTTTCGGAAACTGGATTAGTCGGTTTTGCGCTGACCCTTACTGCCATCGGATTGTGTCTGAGCTGGTGTGTGCGCGGCATCCTCTTCAGCCGGTCCAAGCGTTCAACGATTGCCCTGGCCGCGATTGCAGGCAGCCTGGCCGCCAATTGTGTGCATGCATTCGTCGATTTCGTTTGGTACGTTCCCGGATGCATGGTCGTCGTCATCATTCTGGTCGCCTGCGCAGGTCGACTTTTCCAAATCAACTACGATCTTCATTTCGGCCATGCATTGAATTCGTCACCGTGGAATAGGCAACTGCCTCGCATCGTTTGGGCTGTGTCGGTTTGCGGCCTGGTTGGCCTGGGATACTGGATGGCCCAGATTACACTGCCCGTGCTTAACGCAGAGCCTTATTGGCACGAATACCTACAGCTGACCTTTGCCCAGGACAAAAAACAAAAAGGCAATCGAGACCCACAGTCTGAAGGTCAGCATGATCAGAATCTCACTTTTCAACAAAGCGTAGTTTATCAAAAGCTGACCGCCTTGAAAGCGGCGGTCGAGGCGAATCCGAATAATGCGAGAATTCAACTCCGTATGGCCATGGGATATGTGTCGCTATTTCACGCACTGCAACGTGATAGCCAGAATCCCATGTCGCTGGCACAAATCCGAGATGCGGTCTGGGTTTCGAAGTTTCAGTCGACAACCGCGATGAACCGATGGCTAAATAATCCCGGCGTCATCGGCCGAACTCGGAAGTTTCTAGACGCTGCCCTGCATCACACACGACGGGCCCTCTCGCTGTGTCCGCTGCAAGGCCACGGCTATCTCAACCTGGCTAAACTGTGCTTTCTGGAAGGAAAAGGTGTGAACGAACAGAAGCGCTATATCGACCAGGCTCTAATCGTCAGACCATTCGATCCCAGAGTCCTGTTTGCCGCAGGCCAGCAAGCCTGGTCGTCGGGCGAGTACAAAACAGCCATCCTGTATTGGAAAGGATCATTTCAACGAAGTCTTAACTATCAAGAACAGATTATGGACATGCTCGTCGACTACGTTCCAGCCAGGTTTGTCATCGAAAATTTTCAGCCCGACTGGGATACATTGGTCCGGTTGGAACAACGTTACCGCAATCTGAACCGGCCCAACGACTATCAAACGATCCTTCGACAGTATGCAAAAGTCGCTGTTCAGAAAGCCCGCCAAACGGATACAAAAAACCCAATAAGTTTCTGGTTCTACGCCGCCGCTGCATTCAACAAATTGGGCCAAACTGATTTCGTCTGGAAGTGTTTGCGATCTGCAATGAAAACCGACTACCACTCATTTCAGACTCGTTACGAGTGGGCCTTATGGAATTACAAGCAAAAAAAGTATGCCGAGTCTATCAAGCATTTCTCATGGTGTCTGAACCGTAGACCCAAAGACGAAAAAATTCAACGGTTGCTGTCAGATGCCAAAACAGCGAAGTTGCTCAGTGAGACCATTCAGATTGTGCCGTCGCCGACAAAGTTGTCTCGATTGTGATAATCTTGCCGCGTTCCCGATGCATAACCTGGTAGGGAACGAAACTCAGCGTTTTCAAACGCCTGGTGTTATTCGTTTCCTGCTCAACGGATTGCCAATTGAACCGAAGACGTTATCATCGTCGTCAAACACTGTAATGGCCGTGTTTCGGCGCTCGTAGCTCCACGATTTGCATTACTTGACGAACAATTTAGAGGTTGGCACGATGACCGATTTTCGAACTGAACAAGATTCCATGGGAGAAGTGCAAGTACCCGCAAATGCGTACTACGGAGCGCAAACACAGCGTGCGGTCCAGAATTTCCCCATCTCGGGGTGGCCACTGGTTCCTGAACTAATTCATGCGTTGGGCCTAGTGAAATATGCGGCGGGCGTTGCGAATCGAGACCTGGGAAAACTGACTGGCTCAGGAAAAAAACCGCTTGAGGATATTCACGTCGAAGCAATGCTGACGGCATGCCGCGAGGTCGCGGAGGGTAAACACGATAATCAATTTCCGATCGATGTCTTCCAGACGGGTTCGGGAACATCGAGCAACATGAATATCAACGAGGTGATTAGCAACCGTGCCGTGGAACTGCTCGGCGGTGATCGGTTCAGTACAGACAAACCGGTGCATCCCAATGACCACGTCAACATGGGCCAAAGTACCAACGACATGTTTCCCACAGCCATCCACGTGGCTGTGGGAACGCGAATCCAAAACGATCTCATTCCCGCGCTAGAGCAGCTTGCGAATTCGTTGAGCCAAAAGGCCACGCAGTGGGACAGGATCATTAAGATTGGCCGCACGCACTTGGCCGATGCGACGCCACTTCGACTGGGACAGGAATTCGGCGGATTCGCTCGGCAAATTGAGTTGTCCGTGCAGCGTGCCAAGCGTGCGATAGAAACCGTTCGGGAATTGCCCGTCGGCGGAACGGCCGTTGGATCGGGCATCAACACTCATCCGGAATTCGGCAAGCGGGTGTCCGAAGTATTGGCTCGTGAAACTGATATCCCATTCGACGAGGCGGTCAATCACTTCGAATGTAACGCACATCGTGATGGATTGGTAGAATGTCATGGTCAGTTGCGGGCGATCGCTTCGACGTTGTTTAACGTCGCGAATAATATTCGCTGGCTGGGAGCGGGGCCGCGCTGCGGATTTTATGAAGTCAAGATCCCTGACCTCCAGCCAGGCAGCTCGATCATGCCAGGAAAGGTCAATCCAGTTATGTGCGAAAGCATGATGCAAGTCGCCGCGCGCGTAATGGGTAATGACCAGACAGTCGCATTTAGCGGAGCTACCGGGGGGCAGTTTCAGCTGAACATCATGATGCCGATCATGGGTCAGACAACGCTGGAAACCATCATGCTGCTGACTCGTGTAACCAACGCGTTTGTAGAATTCTGTGTCCGAGATATGCAGGCGAATGAAGAAGCGTGCAACACAGCTGTCGAAAAAAGCCTGTCGATGGTCACCAGCTTGAACCCGTACATCGGCTATGAAAAGTCCGCCGAACTGGCTAAAGAAGCCTTCAAGACCGGAAAGACGATTCGCGAACTGTGCAATGCGATGCAAGTCCTTCCGAAAGAACAACTCAACGAAGCACTTGATCCGTTTCGGATGACCGAACCACAAAATTAGTGTCGTTCGTTAGTCGAGGGTTCTTCGATGACTTTACGAAGTCTGCGTTCTTCCAACTCCCTGGCCATTGTGACTCAACGAAAGTTGAAGACCTGCAGAACCTCGCAATCTCGCTTGGAAAACTGTTCTAATTGTGCATCGCTCAACATGCGTGGTCGCCCAGCGATCCAGCCGCCTTGTTTTTGCTTTTTTTCTTCTTCGCTGCAGTAATTCCTGATTTCGTTTTTGTAGGCGATTTCTTGGGAATAGTATTCTTCTTGACTGGTCTCGTCGCAGTTCTCTTGGCAGGGACCCTTGAAGGGTGATTCTGGGCTTGAGCACTAGGAGCATGAACAGTCTTCCCGCTCTTACTCAATTCACGGACTAACTAAGCGATTGGCTCAATTCTTCACCCAACACAACGGCCGTTCTGGAAATTTCGCGATCCGTAAGTAGTCCGTCCAGATTCTCTATGAACTTGTCCGACATGGTCCAACGTCCCAAGACGTCAAACATCCTGTCCAGCTTAGACGCGTTCAATCCAAATTTCCGTTTGAGTTTTCGAGCTTCATCTGGATGCATGTCTTCAAACTGGCTAATTAACAAAAAGTCGCCGTTGTTCGAAAGCGATAAATGCAGATTACGCAGTTCCGCCGCCAGCAACGCGCTGGTGGAAACTTCCAATTGTCGAGGCCCGCTAATCAAACAATGCGTGATTACGGTCGGTTCCTTCTCGACAATCTGTGCCGCAGTCTCGAAAACAGCGTACACAATGCTTTCGTCAATCAGACTGGCCATGAACCGTTGTTTCACGACGTGTTTACGCCACGTTTCAGACAGCAACTCCAATTGGATGTGCGGCGACACCGAGCGCAGGAAGGGCACTTCAGTCAGATAGCCGAATCCTTCATATTCGTCTTGCATCTGCTTCGACAACACAATGCGTTCGAGCGTTTCCTGGAACGAAACGCGAAACGCGAGATAACTCAATTCGCTGTTTGGCAAGATGTCAGTGCAAATTGCGAGCATAAACTCCATGCTCACATCTGGCCGGACCAAATACAATAAGAGTTTCCATAATTTTCTGAAATCCGTTGGCCGTCAAGTGTCATTTCTTTTGCTTCTGATAAACTTGGAATAAAGCTCCTCGTCGTAACAGAGTGCAAGTAGCAGCTTTCCACAGATCCCCTAATCCACCGCGATAACATGCGACGATACTCTTCAGATCGATTCGAAACCTGTGACACTTTTTTTGACGTATTGACCTATTTTGCATACGAAATTACAGTACGCTTGCCTCGGTCCACCGTGCAAGGAGGCCAATCGTGGACTGCTCGGATCACAGCGGTTTCGATATTCGATCGACTTGGAGTCAGCTCATCCACCGCCAGCCGCTCGACAATTATCAAACTGTCTCGCTACGGATTCCAGAGAAATCGTTATCGCGTGCCAATTGAGAATAACTGGCAGAAACTGCCGGATGACCGGACGCTGAGCTTTGCTGCACCCATATGGTCAATTTGATCAAACACGCATCGAAGATGGACCAAGCCGCTTGAACGCATTCAAGCAGAGTCAATTGTCGACGGTGCACCGGCCAAATTTGAAACCGACCTTCGAATGCCCGGCCTTGTGAAAAGCCGCGTTTCTTTACTCCCAACCGCGAAAATTCTCAATCTATGAATTGGCTGCTTCTGAGTCGAATGTTGGGCCTGCTGGGGATGTTGGTCGGTGCGTCAATGGCGTGCAGCTTGCCGTGGGCCTGGCCGTTCGAAAATCACACACGCGAGGCCGACGGGTTTTGGGGGATCATGTGGTCCATTCTGTGCAGCCTCCTGATCGGCGGCGTGCTTTATTCCTTCGGACGAAGAGAGACCGGTTCCATCCTGCGTAAAGAGGCACTAGCCATTGTCGGTCTGGGTTGGCTGTTGGCCGGTGCATTGGGAAGCTTACCGTTTCTATTGTCGGGAACCATGTGTGCCCAAAACGTGCCGATGACCATCGTCGACGCGCTGTTTGAATCTTTCTCAGGGTTCACTACGACCGGAGCGTCGGTGCTGACGGATTTGGAAGACCGCGAACTGGTTCCGAGATGTGTACTCTTTTGGCGCAGTTTCACGCACTGGTTGGGCGGCATGGGTATCATTGTGTTATTTGTCGCCATTTTGGGCCAGTTAGGAGCCGCCGGCAAAGCCTTGATGCGCCGCGAAGTGCCCGGACCAATCGCCGAAACCGTTCGTCCTCGCGTCCGCGAAACAGCCATGGTGATGTGGGCCATCTATATGGTGATCAGTTTTGTCCTAGCGATCGTATTAGTAATCGAAGGGATGAACTTATTCGACGCACTGTGTCACACTTTCGGTACGATGGCAACTGGTGGATTCAGCACTTACAACGCCAGTGTGGGACACTTCCGGAATTCGCTAGGGAACGCCCAAGGAACGCTCATCGAGGGAACCCTCATCCTATTCATGATCGCCGCGGGCACGAACTTTTCTCTGTACTGTTTGATACTTCGCAGGAAAGATCCACGAAATGGCTCGAGTTTATTCGGTCGACTGACACCCTTATATCTCGATCCCGAATTCCGCGTCTACCTGTCCACGCTATGCGCTGCGTCGATCATTCTGACCGTGAACGTCCTTTGGAATCAAAATTACGATAGCGTATTCGAAGCTGCGCGGAATGCATCATTTCAGGTCGTCGCCATTACAACGACGACCGGTTTTAGCACCGCCGACTTCACTAATTGGAGCGAATTTTCGAAAGGTCTGTTGTTGTTACTGATGTTCGTTGGTGGCAGCGCCGGGTCAACCTGCGGAGGCATTAAAATTGTCCGGTTCATTCTATTCGCCAAAGTGCTCTTCTTGGAAATCGAGCAGGCGTTTCGTCCGAACGTCGTACGACCGCTTCGAATTGCGGGCGTCACGATCGACAATTCCTTGCGTCACGAAGTGCTGGTCTACTTTGGCCTGATCCTGTTCATCTTCATTTCCAGTTGGCTGATCTTGGCGGCCATCGAACCGGACACGCAATGGGAGACGCAACCAACTAAGCTTGGTTCCGCTGATTCGCACACGGAATCCGTCACACTGCAAACCGAGTCCACCAAACTCTTGGATTGTGCCAGTGCCGTCGCGGCGACATTGAACAACATTGGTCCAGGTTTAGGAGCGTTAGGACCTGCTGGAAATTACTCGAAATTCTCCGCGGCCGGAAAATTGCTGCTGACGCTTCTCATGCTCCTTGGCCGACTCGAACTTTTCGCGATCCTGGTGCTTTTCGTTCCTGCCTTTTGGCGGACCCAATAAGAGCAGTATGAACCACACAGGGAACTAGATTGCATGAATATATTCTTTTCAGTCGGTGATCCCAGTGGGGACCAGCACACGGCACACTTGATTGAAGAACTGAAGCGCCGACGGCCCGACATCCAATTTTGCGGCTACGGTGGACCTTTGATGGCACAAGCGGGTTGCCGCTTGCATCATCAACTGACCGATTTGGCCGTAATGGGTTTGTTGCCGATCATTCCGTTGCTTTGGAAATTCTATCGATTGCTGCGGAAGGCGGAACAATTGTTCGACCAATTGCGACCCGACGCCATCATCGTTGTGGATTTTCCCGGCTTCAATTGGTGGATTGCCCGCAAGGCCAAGGCAGCGGGAATTCCTGTTTTTTATTACCTGACTCCTCAACTGTGGGCATGGGCGCCGTGGCGTGTGAAGCGCATTCGGAAATTCGTCGACCACGTCCTGTGTGCGCTTCCCTTTGAAAAACTGTGGTTCGCGGAACGGGACGTCGAAGCCGAATTCGTTGGTCATCCCGTCTTCGACGAAATTGCCGCACATCCACTCGACAAAATTTTCTGTGATACGTGGTCTTCCCAGCGATACCGAACAGTCGCGATCCTTCCGGGATCGCGCAACCAGGAGGTCAACAGAAATTGGCCGCTAATGCTCGACGTCATCCGACGATTACACGCAGGGCAACCCAACACAAGGTTTTTGGTCGCTTGCTGCACACAACAGCATCAGCGGTTTTGCCGAGGCCAAACACTGGCCGAGGACGGTGAACTGCCAATTCATTTCTTCGTCGGCAAGACTCCAGAAATCATCCAAATCGCCGAATGCGCCTTGTCCGTGTCTGGTTCCGTTAGCCTTGAGTTGCTGGCTCGACTAACCCCGACTGTAGTGATGTACTATAGCAGCAGAACGTCGAATTTTCTGGTCAAGCTGCTGATGACTTGTAAGTATATCACGCTTCCGAATCTGATTGCCGATCGCGAGCTGATGCCGGAAATCTTGTTTTCCGGAAATCCCACTCCGTTTGTGGACCATATTTGCAACATCATGCACCATTGGCTCAACGACCAAACAGAATTGGACCGTTTGGTTGACGAGTTAGCGAAGCTACGCAACGTAGTCGCTAAAAGCGGTGCTATCAGCAGAGCTGCTGACGTGATCTTGCAACGATTACCTTCTGTCACGCAAGCGGAACAGCTTGTAGCCGCTTGATGCTCAGTCATCACCAACGTTAGAGCAGAATTCCAGTCTTGTCGAGAAACCGGAATTGTTTTTGCGAACGCTATCAAGTCCGCGATACAATCGTGCCAAGATTGATGATGCACTTCCCCTACAATATACTGGGAACGGGATTACGATGGCTGGAAACACAATCCGAATCGGAATTGTTGGTGCAGGAAATAATACACGGCTGCGGCATGTTCCGGGTTTTCGAGCAATCGAAGGCGTTGAACTGATCGGAGTCGTCAATCAAACTCTCGAATCGTCCGCTCGCGCAGCACAGGAATTCGAGATTCCCAAAATCTATGATAACTGGCAGCAGCTTGTCGAAGATGCCAATGTCGACGCCGTGATGATCGGCACTTGGCCCAATATGCATTGCGAAGTAACCTGTGCCGCGTTGAATTCGGGCAAGCACGTCATGACCGAAGCCCGCATGGCTCGTACCGCCAGCGAAGCGTATCGGATGTTGAAGACGTCACAGGCTCACCCTGAGCTAATTACTCAAATTGTTCCAAGTCCTTTTGGATTAGCGCAAGACCAATTTGTGCGTGATCTGATCTCTGACGGTTTCTTGGGCATGTTACGGGAGCTAGTCGTGATCGGCGCTGACGACACCTTCTGGGACACTAGCCAAGACCTGCATTGGCGCCAAGATTCTGAAATCAGTGGGTTCAATGTACTAATGACCGGCATAATGCACGAATCGGCTCTGCGCTGGACACCGCAACCGACACGCGTCTTCGCTCAAACCGCGACCTTTCAACCAAATCGTCCCGGACCAAGTCCTGCCGGCAACACGTTCGCGACGATCCCCGACAGCGTCCAAATCGCGACGCAACTAGAAGGTGGCGGCCGTGGATTATATCATTTAAGCGGAATTGCTTTGTTCGGTCCAGGTCTGCAATTGCACCTGTACGGCAGCAAGGGGACGATTAAACTTCAATTCACGTCGCGGGAACGTTTGTTGATCGGCAAGGCAGGCGACGCCGAGTTGCACGAACCTGAAATTCCGCCCGATACACTCGGTGGGTGGCGTGCGGAAGCGGAATTCATCGGTGCCATTCGTGGCGAGGAAACCGTACGGTTCACCGACTTTGAAACCGGTGTCAAATACATGGAATTCACCGAAGCAGTCTCCCAGAGCGCTTCATCCAATCGCTCCGTCGACCTGCCACTGACGGACGTCAATTGATATGGTCTCCCATGTTCGCCGCGATCCCGAACTCACGAAATCTTTCGAAGGCAGACGTAAACGAAACCCTGAAGGTCTTAAAAGACACCGATGGTTTTGACAAACGGTGCAGGATGATCTACAGAAACACAGGGCGCGGGATATTTTGTGCGTGGAAATCTCTTCGTTCATATGGAACTTCCGCAGCAATCCGCACGTGCACACGTACGTCAATAATGATCTGAAAAGCACCAGCGCTGAAGAAATCAGCAGATCGACGATTGCCTTCCGGTACCACGTTGTGCACAGCAGATTCTCCCGTAATTCCAAGTCACCATCGGAGAAGCCACTCAGCGGCGAGTGGCTGGAGCCAACCACTCAGTTCCTTTCGCGTGGTGAGGGATTCTGACGCCGCTTTGGAGAGTCTCGATGATCGGTTCTTTCATCGAAAGTCATTTCCGATCGAACCCCCTCTCTCGGTCTCAAACGTCCGTCACTGCCCAATGATCGACTTCTCGCACGCGGGAATATGCGCTGAATAAGTCGTCGTAGCTCGACTAGACTGGGACCAAATTCGTCACGATTCGCCGCAATGTATTTCCGCATTAGCGCCGCCTTGGCCTGGTCGGGTCGCAACTGCATAATCTCGTCGCGATCTTTGAGGCTTAGGTTGAGGAAATATGCTTGAAGCTCTTGGTCGCTGGGCTTGTGGCGTTGGTTCTTCACTTGCCGCTCTCGCAACAGAGCTCCGACAACCAGTCTCTGAAAAGCACGTCCTTGTTCGGAAAATCTGCGGGACTGCAACCATTGGCGAACCTGCTGATCCGAGATGGCGTCGATCATCTCGTTTGTCAAATTACTAAGGTCCCGAAAAGACCGGTCAGACCGATTCGGCACTCTGGAGCGTGATAGACGCTCCAACATATGCAGATGACGTTCCAATTGACTCATCGACTGCAGGTTTTTACGCTGCTGTTGCGAGAGCTGCAAGTGCCGTTCGATGACGTTCATGACAGCTGCAACGTCTTCAGGGCTGAGCTTCGGAACGTTTCTTAGAAATGGACTCACTCCGACACTACGACTAAACTCGCCGAAAAACAGATCTTGCCGCCCCGCTCGTCTTCCCTCTTGCTCGTCCTTGAACTTCTGAATCAACTGCAGGCGATTCTGTGTATCGTTCTGCTTTCGCAACTCTTCTCGTCGCCAAGGAGACAGGGTGGCCAGCCATGAGTAATAGGCATCCATGACTTTGCGTAATTCGCTATCCTGTTCAACAGCGCGATGTAGTTCTCGAATCTGACGAAACCGATCGGGTTCATTTGTTTCCAGCTTTTTGAAGACGGCGAAATTCCGTTTCAGCCGTGCTCGTTTCGTTTCTGACATTGCCTCGATTTCCTTCCGGTGAGATTGACGTGTGTCGAGACTGGCATCTTTGGCGCCCAACAGCATGGGGACGATGAAAGCGCTGGACACGCAGCCGACAATTATCCATCGCTTCGATCGCCATTGACGATACACTGTTTCACTCCGTCTCGTCGTCGAACAATCCACTTTTTTGTAACTCCTTCAAGAACCCAACACTGTCGACCTCGGCGTAAACGTCAAGACCTTTGATGAGTGGCAATTCCTCGACTAATTGATCCTCTTCGCCAGGCCAGCGATGCCCGACCATGAAACCAAAGGCCGCCGATAACGTCAGTCCGGCAACCAAAACGACCAAAACAGCGCCACGTCGTGCGTGTCGGAACCACCAGCCGTCCACGGTCCGCCCCGTCCCTACATCTTTGACTTTGACGCTCGCAACAGTTCGCTCGGTGAAGTCGTCAGATGCGCCAGCCCGTGGCAAATAATCAAGCAGTTCCCAAATACGCGACAGCACATCGACCTCATGCCGAGCGTCCGCGCTCTTTGAAAGCGTTTGCTCGATATTCTGCGTGGCCGACTCGTTCAATTCACCGTCAAGGTAGGCCACCAAATTGTCCTGCAGCTTTTCTGGAAATTCTGGACTTGAATTCATTGTTGGCACGACCATAAACACGGGTAGGTTCAGTTACAGTTGATTCTCAAACTGTTGCGACATTCGCAGAACAAAAATCGCAGGTCATCGCATGTACGGCTCCAGTTTTTCACGTAGATTTTCCCTGGCCCGAAACAACAGTGACTTAACGGCCACTGGATTCAAGTCCATCGCAGCACCAATGTCCGCGTAGCTCATTTGTTCGAATTTATGTAGCAACACGGCCATCTTCTGACGTTCGCTGAGCGTATCGAGTGCCGAGTGAACCAGATCACGCATTTCACTCTTGTCCAACTGCCGAACGGGCATGAAAACCGATTTATCAGCGACTAATTTTTCTTCGGGTCGCGGTCCTAGTGGGCCTGAATCACGCACGCTGAGTGCAACTTCGCGACGCCGGCTTTTGCTGCGCAGGGAGTTGCTGGCCACATTGTTCGCAATTCGAAACAACCAGGTCGCAAA
Organism: Planctomycetota bacterium; assembly: GCA_963582345.1. Lineage (GTDB taxonomy): Bacteria > Planctomycetota > Planctomycetia > Planctomycetales > Planctomycetaceae > CAUZSN01. The sequence goes on along the minus strand of CAUZSN010000008.1, from coordinate 17,280 downwards.
CTTGGCCGTCGGCTGGTACCGGTGTCGGGAACGATAAATCCGTAGAAAAACATCCTGAGCCAAATCCTCAGCAGCCTCCTGACTCTTGAGAAAATTGCGAAAAATATTGATCAGACGATCTTGATATGCGGCCACCAATTGTGTGAAGGCATCTTCATCGCCGTCCTGGGCACGCAACATTAACTGCACGTCTGGATCATGCAAGTAGGACGACAGAACGTTTTCGGTAGTGGTCACGTCCGATGATTAACTCTGGATTCCAAGCCTGACGGTTTCGGCGCACCTACGGTACATTAAACCCTGAAACCGACACAAAGATTTCTGGACGATTGGCCCTTTCACTTCGTATTATAGTCATTCGTCGCCATGGTAGTTAGCATAAACGGCACGGAGTGTATCTGATGTCCATTAGCACAAATCCACTCAGTTATTGCACAAACGTACATCCGGGCCGCTCGATCACTGAGGTCGAGCGAGGGCTAGATAATTATACAATTCGCGTCCGCGATCGATACGGCCACCCATTGGCCGCGGGATTGTGGCTCTCGCAGCCGGTTGTGCGTGAACTATTTAATTCGCCAGACCGACTGCCTCGCTTCGCGGCAGATCTGTCCGCTCGCGGGCTGACTTGCTACACGATGAACGCGTTTCCGTACGGCGATTTCCACGATGCGCGTGTGAAAGAAAATGCTTACATCCCCGACTGGTCACATCCGGATCGTCTGGAGTACACGACTCAATGTGCCCGCATACTGGCCACACTGCTTCCGGAAGAAATGGACGGCAGCCTGTCGACGGTCCCATTGGGGTTCAAGAATTTTGAGCACCCGAACGATTTGCTTCCCCGCTCGATCGAACAGTTGATTGAGCTGGCCCGAAGATTGGACCGGCTTCACCAGAATACGGGCCGACTGATTCGTCTGGCCATCGAACCAGAACCCTTTTGTCTATTAGAAACTACCAGCGAGACAATTGAGTTCTTCGAACTACTACGTCAGCAAGCTGTCGAATTGAACGAGTTGGAACTGGTCAACCGTTATCTGGGAGTGTGCTACGATGTCTGCCATCAAGCCGTTGAGTTCGAAGACATTTCTGAATCGATCTCCGCATTAAATCGTTCCGGAGTGCGGATCAACAAGGTACACATTACCTGCGCGCTCGAGCTGGACCATCCGGCGAACAACCCAGAAGGACTCCGAGCATTGGTTCGCTATGCTGAACCAAGGTATTTGCATCAAACGCTGGCCCGCACCAACTCCGGACAGATACTGCGAGTCGTTGACCTGACGAAACAACTGGCAATTGACCCCGAGCCGTCTTTTCGCGATGCCGATGCATGGCGTATTCACTTCCACGTACCCGTGGACGCCGAGAGTTTAGGACCGTTGCGAACAACCCGTACCGAATTAAAGCAAGCATTGACAGCCGTGGCCGATTTGGATTATGCACCACACCTGGAAGTCGAAACCTACACCTGGGAAGTTCTTCCGAACGGTCAGACGGCCGACCTTGTGGAGGGATTAACGCAAGAACTGACAGCCACATGGGGATTGTTGACGGATTTGACGGGTACTTAGGGTGGCCTTGCCAGACCAAATCGTCGGCCCTGAAAAGACTAACTTACATGATAGATACGCTCGACGCCCGATCGATTTTCAAGCCACTTGAGTAAACGAAAGGTCAACTGCCACTTCACACTGGATGACTTCTTCGACCAATGCACAATAGTCCTGAGTTCCTGCGCAATTCGGCGCGTATTCGAAAATCGATTGGCCAAAACTGGGAGCTTCTGCCAGTTTGATATTGCGGCGGATTCGGGTGTCTAGGATTTGCGCATTCGCCCATGGTGTTTCCGTGTCGCTCTGCTCGAGGAAAGTCGTCAGATCATCGATCACGTCAGCCGCCAGCCGCGTGCCGGTATCGTACAGACACAGGACAATGGTGGTGACAGACAACTGGCGGTTCAACCGCCGACGGACCAACGCGGTCGTTTCCAGCAGTTTGGACAATCCATGCAGTGCGAAAAAGTGTGGCTGTAATGGGATGAAGACCTCAGTAACCGCGGTCAGAGCGTTCATGGTCAGTACTCCCAGCGACGGCGGACAATCCAAGATGATGTAGTCGAATTGCTGGACGTCGATCAACTCGTGAATAGCATCACGCAGCACGGTTTCCCGGTTTGGGGCATCAACTAGTTCTAGTTCGGTCGCCGCCAAATCGACGTTGGCCGGCGCGACCCACAGGTTTGGAGAGACCAGCCGACGCAATTCCGCCAGCGTTTTTGTCCCTGAGAAAACGTGATATACATTGGGCGCGTCGCCGATTGCTTCAGCTCCCAGATGCAATGAAGCGTGTCCTTGTGGGTCCAGGTCAATTAGGCAAACCCGTCGGCTTCGTACCGCGAGTCCCGCCGCCAGATTGACGCTCGTAGTCGTCTTTCCAACTCCGCCCTTCTGATTCATCACTGCGATGGTTCGCATCGGGAGTCCCTTCCCATCAATTGTGCGACCCGGCGCAGTAAACCGCGCCAAGGGGGACACGTATTATAGTTCGCCGAACGAAACTGAGAAAGATGAATCCCAGTTGGTTGGCTTTCAAGCGACAAATTGACAACCTCGGCTCATGTATAGGCCGATCTCAAGGCATCAGGTCAAAGTCGGCAAACAGTGTCGCTCGATGATTTGATCGTGTTGCACTTTTGTGGTTCAGAAAGACCTGATCACGGCATCCTTGCAAACCTAAACCAATTCGTCTGACTTCTCCGTGTTTCGGACTCGAATGTTTCAAGGACGTTTGGGTGCGGGCGCTATTGCATCCGAATCAAATCTTTGAGTTTGGTGAGGGTTGTAATGCCACAGGGTACAATCAAGAAGTTGGTCAGTGACCGCGGTTTCGCTTCTAGTGCTGATCAAGATGATGTTTCTTTACCTGTCGTCATTGGACGGAGTCAATTGCGAGGAACTGCAAATCGGCCAAGCTGTCGATTACGAAGTAAAACAGAGTGAAGGTCACGGCAAAAGACCTCGTGCTTCGTCCGTGCGCCCGGCTTAAGAAAGTGTCACGGAATTCCCAACCAGGAAAGGCAAGGATCCTGCCAAACCTATCCAGCTCAGAAATTCGGCTATCGCCAGCAATCTGACTTATGGCCCATGGTTGCCATCCGGAATCGCTTCCCGAAACAGTTTGACGAGTTGAGGTGTAAGCTGTGCGAATGCGCGCGATCGGTGACTGAGCTGCTGCTTCACAAGTGGACTAAGTTCTCCGAAAGTACAATGATATTCCGGAATTTGGAAATACGGGTCGTATCCGAACCCGTTGGTTCCCCACGCTTCAGTCGTGATCCGACCGCGACACGTTGCCTCGACTTGCAAACGGATCACTCCGGCAGGATCGGCCACAGCGACATGGCAAACGTAGCGGGCTGTCCGTCTTTCAATCGGAACCGTTTGTAATTCTGCCATCAGTGTTTCGTTGTTTGTTGCATCGGTAGCATTGTCGCCACTAAAACGGGCCGAATAGATCCCCGGGGCACCGTCCAAGGCATCAACCATCAGGCCACTGTCTTCCGCCAAAACCCACCTCGATAGGAACTTTGCTGTTTCAGTTGCCTTTTTGATCGCATTATCAGAAAACGACTGCCCGTCTTCGATGACTTCGGGAGCATCGGCAAATGCAGACACGCTCACAATTTCAATTGAATACTTCGCCAGCAAATCAACAATTTCTATACACTTTTTTTGGTTGCGGCTTGCAAGAACAAGACTCGGCGCCTCGACGTCACGGTCCACAGAGATCTTGTCGTCTGCTACAGGATCCATAACTCACATACCTTCTCAAAGTGAACCGGACCACGAACCACGTATCCAGAGGGTGTCCCGGAATCCCAACCGGGGAAGGCAAGACTTCTGCCGAGCCACTGAAACAAGCGAAACTCCGGTTCAGCAGGAGCTTCGCCTACCCAATTTTCGTCTGTGTAATGAATTTGCGGACATACTCTCAAACGACAGCGTGCGACACGACAGAACCCCGTTCCTGAATTGCCTGATCGATCTGCTCCAATTGCTCATCGGTTAGTTTCCAGTCCATGCTGGCGGCATTGTCACGAATCTGATCGGGACGTTTGGCGCCGCAAAGAACAACTGTAATCCCCGGCTGTTGGATGGTCCAGTTAATGACCACTTGAGCAACCGTGCGGCCGACTTCGTTGGCGATGCTGCGTAGCTTGTCGATGAAATCGTGGTTCTTGCACCATTCGTCGCCTTTGAACATCGGATACGCCTGACGACAATCTTGCGGGTCGAAAACGTGATTCCGTGAAAGTTTACCAGCTAGCAATCCCTTCATCAGTGGCCAATAGACCATGACTGAAACACTTCGCTGCCGACACCAGGGCAAGTGGGCCGCTTTGATTTCTCGCTGCAACATGTTGAAGTGCGGTTGGCTCGCTGAAATCGGACACACACTGGCGAATTCTTCCATTTGAGAAACGTTAAAATTCGAAACACCCACACTAAGTACTTTGCCGGCGTCCATTAATTCCTTTAACGCGCCAGCCGACTCAAAAATGGGAACCGCAGGATCCGGAGCATGTAGGTAATACAGTTCGACTCGATCGGTGTTCAATCTCCGCAGACTCTCGTCACATTGCCGACGTAGTGTTTCCGGCCGACCGTCTTTCTTTTGTTTTCGGTTTTCCCAATGAATACCCCCTTTAGTGGCAATCGTGATTTCATCGCGATGCGATCCCAAAGCCACTGAAATCATCCGTTCGCTTTCGCCGTCGTAACCGTAACAGTAGGCAGTATCGAAAAAGTTGATGCCGGAATCGAAAGCCGCTTTCAGAGTTGCCAGACTTTGCTCTTTGATCACACCGATGCTGGTGATCCCGGTGATTGGCCAACAGCCCATAGCCACTGGCATCACTTGAATGTTAGTTCCGACGATCGTCCTGAGTTCCATCGCCTGCAAATCACATTTTTGGACGCCAGATCAATTGCATCAAAGCCGCTCAACTAAGCGACCTGAAGCGTTGACTGTATCACATAATCTGCGAGTTTCCAGATGACAGAAATCTCAAACGACGTAATCTCGCGAGGTCAAGATATTCCGTCAATATCATATGTGCCAGATCGTTCGTCGGTTACATTATCGTGCAACTCTATTATTCAGCCGATTGACAATCGCAATTCGACCCCGCACGCTGCTCGATTTCTGCATAATCAGCATCCAGTATACGTCAGTAACGTCGTTAGTCTCAATCAGCAAATGTTCAATGAACTACAGATTCGTACTGCCGCATCGATGTGATTATGAGTCCACAAACATTTCGGCTGATTCTACTAATTTCTTGTGCGCATGGCTTGGTCCACGTATTCGAGCTATCGTTGCCAAGTGTCGAACAAATGATCGACGACGAGTTTGACATAGGCCGAGATCGATCTGGGATACTGGGAACCGCTTGGCGACTGCCCTTCGGAGTGGGAGCACTCTTTGCCGGCTGGCTGGCTGATCGGTTCGGATCGAAACGGATGCTATTGCTGTACCTGGGTGGATGCATCGCGACCGCGTGGTTGTCATGGTGGTCACCTTCCCTGACGATTCTGTTTATCGCAATGTTTGCCATGGGTTGCTTTGCCAGCATCTACCATCCGGTCGGGCTGTCCTTAATTTCACGGTCAACTACACCTGAGAATCGTGGCATGGCGTTGGGTTGGCACGGCATTCTCGGATCAATCGGCATCGCAATGGCGCCGTTCCTAGCAGCCTTGGTGTTCCGTTCTGACGCCATGACATGGCGACAGTATTACTTGGCCCTGACAATTCCGGCTGCAGCAATCGGTGCGGCGTTATTCTTTTTAATGACAGATGACGACCCGACCGAAGGCGAACCGAATCTAACACAGGCAACCGACACCACTGCGGATGACAACTCGTGCTGGTCGGCCTTCTTCCTGCTAGTGACGATCGGCGCTATGTCCGGATTCATCTACGGTGCATTTATGCATTTCCTGCCTAGGTATTTGAGCACCACAGGCATGAGGCCCTCTGGAATATCAACCGAGAGTTTTCGCAATTATCTGGCGGCGCTGGTATTATTGTTCTCGGTTGCGGGACAGGCCATTGCCGGGAAAATCGCACGTCCCGGCCGACTGGAATTCTTACTTTCGGTCATAATGTTTGGCAGCGCGACTGCTCTGGTATGGGTTGCCCAGGCAGAAGGAGCGGCACGGTTATGGTCGACCTGCACTCTGGCACTGATTTTTTTTATGATGCAGCCAGTGTACAATAGCCTAATTGCGCAATATGTCCCTCCCGCTAGACGCAGCGTCGGTTACGGCTTCAGTAATATGATCTGTTTCGGCATCGGCGCGCTGGGACCAACCTATGCCGGTTTGATGCGAAACGATCAATGGACATACGGCGGGCTGGCAGTCATCGCGGCCATCGCCGGACTGGTGGCAATTGCCCTGATGTCTCCGGCTCGGCGATGTACGTGCAGCAAGGTTCACTACTAGCAGAACGACCGCGACGCTCCACCAGGTACTTGGTCCCGCGTTGCGTTGCCCAAAGTATCAGGCTTTGCACTTACGGGGAACGACGCTGACGGCATCGAAAAATTCAAGTTACGTGGGTTCTTTCCAGCCCCGGCATGAAAGTTGCGTTTCCAAAACGTGTGTACTGAAAAACCTTCGTAAGTACCGCCACTGAAGAAACGAAGATCGTCCGCAAATTCACCAGATGTAAGTGAACGACGTGGATGTTTCGGTGAGCGATGACTGCACTTTGCGTTCGGATTGGAAAGAGCCAAATCGTCCGGAACTTCGCCGCATCACTTTCTTGCGAAGTGGTAGGTCGTTTCTGGACTTTCTTTTGTGTTTCAGGAGATGACGATGCGAATCGTGAAATGGATCATGCAGATTTCACTATTCATGATCATCAGTTCCGCTCGGATCGCGTTTGCAGACGCACCGGAGGCCGTAGTAACTAGTGTAATACGAGCGCCCGGTCTGGACTCGGCCGACTTGGCGTGGATGCTGGTTTGCTCAGCATTGGTGCTCATGATGACGGCACCCGGATTGGCCCTGTTTTACGGTGGATTGGTTCGCAAGAAAAATATCTTAGGCGTCATGATGCAATGCATTTTTCTAATGGGCTTAATGTCAATCGTGTGGGCCCTCTGGGGATACAGTCTGGTATTTGGTGCGGATATCTTTGGCGGCTTTATGGGTGGAACAGACTTTGTTCTTCTCCGTAATGTCGTCCCGGTTTGGAACGGATCGCAGACAGACGTCCCAATGGTCGGGACAATCCCCAAGTCAATCCACATGATCTTCCAAGGCATGTTCTTCATCATTACGCCGGCCCTGATTTGCGGCGCTTATGCAGAGCGGATGAAATTCAGCACGATGTGTGTCTTTTCTGTTCTGTGGGGCACTTTGATTTACTGCCCCCTCGCTCATTGGGTCTGGTCGGACACGGGATGGCTTTGCTCAGCGAACGATGCAGCCGTGTTTCCGGTGTTTGATTTTGCAGGTGGAGCCGTCGTGCATTTGAGTTCCGGACTGTCCGCCCTAGTTTGCTGTCTGCTATTGGGCAAACGAGTGGGATTCGATAAGGAACCGATGCCACCACACAACCTAACCTACACCTGCATAGGCACTACGATGCTGTGGTTTGGCTGGTTCGGTTTCAATGCGGGCAGTGCGTTGGCGGCCGATGTGACCGCAGCGAATGCATTTGTGGCCACTCACTTTGCCGGTGCTGCAGGAGTATTATCTTGGACCGGGGCCGAATGGATCACTCGCGGCAAGCCGAGTGCGTTAGGAGCATGCACGGGCGCAGTCGCCGGTCTCGCTTGCGTCACCCCGGCGTGCGGCACCGTGACGCCAATTTCCGGGATTTACATCGGACTAATTGCCGGCTTGACCTGCTTCTATGCCTGTACGACTCTCAAATCGAAATTGTCATACGATGATTCGCTGGACGTGTTTGGCGTGCATGGGATCAGCGGAATCGTCGGTATTTTGCTCACGGGAGTGTTTGCCACTCGGGCGGTGACCGGCAGCAGCAATGCAGCGGGTTTGTTAGAGGGCAACGTCGAGCAACTGATAAATCAGGCAATCGCGGTCATCGTGACGACCGTGCTAACACTGTTCGGGACATTTCTGCTATTAAAAATACTGGATCCAATCATGGGCCTTAGAGTCAGCCGGGAGGAGGAAATTGAGGGGCTTGATCTGAGCCAACATGGCGAGGAAGGTTATATTTTTCTCTAGAGCATTTCACATTTTCTCGTACGCGCTTTGACCTTGGCCTCGACTTTCACTCCGTAATCTTGGAAGGTGCTCTATCAGACACAAGGAAACTGTGATGAAAAAGATCGAAGCGGTCATCCGTCATTTTAAATTAGAGGAAGTCAAAGATGCCCTGACGAAAGTCGGTGTCCAGGGAATGACGGTTTCAGAAGTCCGTGGCTTCGGTCGGCAGAAAGGACACAAGGAGCAATATCGTGGAGCCGAATACACGGTGGATTTTCTGCCTAAGGTAAAAGTGGAAGTCGTCGTCTCGGACGATCAAACCAAGGAAATCATTGACACAATTCTGCAAACGGCGAGAACTGGCCAGATCGGCGATGGAAAGATTTTTGTGACAAATTTGGACGAGATGCTGCGAATTCGCACGGGAGAAGCAGGAGATGGGGCGTTGTAGTCAGTCCCGGGGAGAAATTGGCCAAGATTCCAGTAATATTTTCGATAGTTTGGGTCAACTGTTTCCCGGCGAACACTGCAAACAACGTATCGCGGATGTGCCGATCTCAGATGCACAAATGAGCCACGCCAACAGGTCCACTTGCACTAAGTCGGAATCTGTGGAGAGTATGAACTCTCCTATCCTCGACTAGGTCTACCACTTAATGAAGTACTATCTTGTTTCACGCGAGTTGCGAATTCTGTTACAAGTACGCTCTGACTTTATGAATCAACTTCATACACTCAGGGACCGATCCCACTTGAAGCTTCGTCATAATACAAGCACGACGATCTTCAATCGCGTGGGTGCTCAAGTCTAACTCGACAGCCATTTGTTTGTTGATTCTTCCATCTGCAATCAGGTCCAGTACCTGATGTTCTTTAACCATCAACTGCGAATCGCCGTCCCGCGGATTTCAAGTGGTTCAGGTTGTAACATCGTGCATCCCAATTCCATTGGATGGCTGTTCTAACATGGCCAACGAGATCGAGGGCGTGTCGCCTGTAAACCCGTGAGGACAGCACGAGCATCAGCCAACGGGACGCTACAGATCGGCGAGCCACTGGATTCTTTGCATCGTAGAAGTCTCAGCCGTATTTCGCGCTCAGTATTTCCGCGGCCTGGCACATCGACTTCAACTTGAGATAGGCTTCATCGAGGTCCATCGGATTTTGCACCGACGGCGAGAAGCCGCAATCGGGATGGAGCGTGATGCGTTCCTTGTCCACGTATTCTAACACATGATCGACGCGTGCGACAACATCCTCGGGTGTTTCCACTTTGCGATCACAGTGGTCGATACAGCCGAAGCCTAAACGAACATCGCTGGGAAACTGACTAAGGGATCCCACACCGCCGGCAACAGGCGTTGCATATTCCAACGAGATGGTTCCGATGCGGGCCTTGCGCAGCGCCGGCATGATCAGATCATACGGCCCCTCACTGCCGTGCTGGCGGTCAAAATGGGCATGACACAAATGTATCGCCGTGTCGATCCCTTCGATGCCATCGAGCGTCTGGTTGACTAGGTCAATGCAGAGGTCGATTTCGTATTGCACGTCGGCCACTCCTTCCTTTTTTCGGAAGTCCGGATCGACAAGCGCGCAAAGCCAGGGCTCGTCCAATTGCACTGTGTCGGCGCCGGCATCGCGCAGCGCCTCGACCTCCTGACGCAAGATCGGCACACAGTCGGCCATGAGATTTTCACGAGTCGGATACGCCGACTTGGAGTGATCAGGATGCCACATGCGTCGACCGATGATGTAGGGTGCGGGCAAGGTTGCCTTTAAACGACGGCGTGTGAGCGGGCGGGCAAAGCGTATCTCATCGACAGCAATCGGACGGGAATACTCCACTGGACTAACAACTGCCGGATAGGGCAACCCACCGCTATCGGGGTTCAGATCAGCCTGAAATCCGCACACGCGTTCGGCAAAGACCTTGACGTAGCTTTCCCGACGCCATTCCCCGTCAGTGATCTCTTCCAAACCCGCTCGCTCTTGCAACAAAATTGCCGAGTAAATCGCACGATCCAGTTGTTGATCTGCATCATCCTCTAAGACTCGGCCATCTTTGCGATCGAGGATTAAATCGCGAAGCCATCTGGGCCGAGGTAAACTTCCGATCACCGTGGTGGGAAACATTGTCTCATACGTCTTTCTACTTAAGAACTTCACGTGCTATCATGGCAACAGCAATCTCACGGGAAAGTATACGCTCACCAAGTACGTTGTCCAAGATTTTCGACAGTTTGTTGACAAACTGCTTCATGAACAGAATCCTGGATTTATGACCTCGGATTAGATCGTATTCGTCTTCTCATTGTAAGTCAGCCAACCGTACGAGAGTGCTGCCTGCTGGGATGCTTGCGAAGCGTTCTGGAAATCTGGATGATTGGAAAACAGCAGCAGGTCCACTAAGAACTCCGGTTTGCTGGCGTCCAACAAGGTCTCGACGCTCAATTCCAGCTTCTTGACGACTGTTCGTTAGTGCCAATAGTTGACTACTCGACCCGGAACATTCACCAACAACATCACATCGCGTGCAATTGCCCAGGCTGGTTGATCAGGACACTCAAACGATGATGTGGCTTCTAAGTAAATCTCAATCTCCGCCTCGGGATCTATTCGCGGGAGTAGAAGGGACTCTCAACTAGTAATTGATCCAACTTTCCGTAACTGGAAAAGAAACCGGACCCGCCGACTTGACGCTGCAAGTCCGCATGTAGGTTTAGAGGAACGAACTCAAACTAACAACCACAAGAACTGTCGAATCCGTTCGATGCAAGAAACAAGACATCTTCAGCAAAAGTAACGTTGACATATCGCCAATGAGGCTCCGTCAGTTAGCACGGAAATTATCCAGGAGCCCATCGTACGCTGGTTCAGCGCAATAGTAGTTAACATAACGTCATGTGTGGACGATTTACCTTACGGTCACCGGTGTCTGATCTGGTCAAGATATTCGACTTAATGAATCAGCCCGACTGGCCGCTGAGTTATAACATTGCCCCAACTCAACAAATCGCCGCGGTGCAACAGTTGGAAGCAGGACGCAAACCGGTGACGTTTCACTGGGGTCTAATCCCCTCGTGGGCCAAAGATTCGTCGATCGGCTCGCGGATGATCAATGCCCGAGCTGAAACTGTCGCCACCAAGCCTTCGTTTTGTACTGCCTTTCGCCGTCGGCGATGCCTGATTCTGGCCGACGGTTTTTTTGAATGGACAAAGACTCACCGACGGACGAAGCAACCGTACTACATCAGCCGGCGTGATGACCGTGCGTTTGCATTTGCTGGATTGTGGGAACATTGGCAGGAAGCTGATGCATTGGCCATCGACTCATGCACAATCGTAACAGTTAATGCGAACGAACTACTGTCAGACATCCACACCCGAATGCCGGTCATTTTACGCGATGAAGATTACGACCAGTGGCTCGATCCTGACTGCCAAGATGTCAATAAAATGCAATCTCTTTTAAAACCGTATATCGCCACCGAATTGATAGTGCGTCCAGTCAACACAATCGTGAACAATCCTCGCCACAACGTCCCGGAGTGTATCGAAACCATTGACGAATGAAGAATTATCCGAACAGCCGCAGCAACGGCTCTGGGTGGGAGAAATCGGCAAAGAGGTGGTCGGGTTCAGCAGCTTCCAACTGGTCAATGGAATACATTCCAGTACTGACGGCGACGACTTGAGCGTCGATGGCCCGCCCGCAACGAACATCCGCTGGGGTGTCACCAACGACCCACAGACGGTCCGAAGCAACCATACCCTTATATCGCTTGTGAGCTTCATCCAATGCTTCTCGAGCGACATCATTGCGGTCGAGGTGCCGATCGCCGAAACTACCAAACTCGAAGTGATGCTGTAAATCATAGTATTCAAGTTTCAGTCGTGCTCCCACTTCAAAATTCCCAGTTAGCAGTCCTATGACGACGTCGTTTCGATCGCTCAGTGCGTCCAACAACGATGGGACGCCCGGCAGAATCTGACCATCGTATTTTTCCAGACATATTGGTAAGCAATTCAAGTAGGCCCTCAGGAACCGTTTCCACGTTTCATCGCGATCTTCAAGTCCGTGGTACTGCATCAATTCGACTGTGATCGCCCGATCCGTTCGACCGGCGGTGGAAACGCCTTCCGTCGGTACAGTGATACCGAACTCGGATGCCAGTGCGTCCTCCATGGCCGCCTGACCAGCACCGCCAGTATTCAACAGCGTCCCGTCAATGTCGAAAAAACAGAAGTGCATGGTTGACTATGCGCTTGCCGATGCTGGAATATTGATTTGTTGCTTACGTTCAATTCGAGATATAGCACCTCTGCACCTGCGTGGAAACCGTGACTTCTTGAGAATCGCTTTTTCCAGTCTGTCTGCCGTAAGCATGACCACTTTCCCTTTTCCGTCGGCCTTCTTAGAATTCTTGACCCACTAAGAACATAAAGGATACCCTACTGATCCTTGATCTCTCGATAGGGCGAGAAAGCTGACCAGCTCACTATGCAAAGCATCGAGTGAATGAGCCCGACACACAGACAACTGGACTTTGCAATCATCGGATGCGGCCCAACGGGCAGAATGCATTCGGAACAACTGCTCGAAGACGGCCGTGGCCGGATTGTGGCCCTGTATGATAAGAAACGTCAAGTTGCCGAGCGACTTCAAGACGAACTGGCAACCGATGCCCAAGTCTTTGAGGACAGCCAGACGCTTCTTACCTCGGCACAGATCGACGCGGCTATCGTCAGCAGCCCGCCGACGGTTCACTTTGAACAGATCTTGGCCTGCCGCAGGCAAGGTTTACACGTGTTGTGCGAACAGCCTTTGGCGGATAAACGCGATCAAATCCTGACGCTGATCAAGCAGGCAAATCAAGGCGATCCCGTGCTGTCGATCGCTTTTCAGCGACGGTACTGGGCCGTCTACCGAAAGTTGCGCCAGGAAGTCCAATCGGGCCGCTGGGGAGATGTTCGAGCAGTCAACGCACACATGATGCAGAACTGGCAAGAAACGATTGCCGGAACGTGGCGAGATGACCCGAATATCAATGTTGGCGGATTTATCAGAGATGCAGGTAGTCACAAGATCGACACCGTGTTCTTCGTCACCGGACTGCTTCCGACCGAACTGTCGGCCAGCACAGACTTCTGTGGAAGTTGTGTTGAAATCAGTGCCAAAATCGAGGCTCAGTTACAAGGTGGCGTGCCGCTGCGCATGAGCTTTACTGGCAACGCCCAGTCATGCAACGAGGACCTATTCGTCCACTGCGCCGACGGCATCTTGATCTTACGAAGCGGCAAACTTCAGATCGCCGCAAAGAACCGTATCGAAACGATTGATTTCAACGACACGGAAGCAGATTTGAACGGCGACTCGCTGCCTGTCGTCGATTCCAATCCAGTCAGCGGTTTTTTGGATCTGCTCCAAAAGAACGGACCGAATGTCGCGCCGCCCGAGTGTGCCCTGCCTGTTTTTGACTTCACGCAAGCAGTTACCGAATCGAGTGAATGCGGCGAGGTGGTACCGATCTCAACAACCGGAATTCGCTAACGTTGAATAAAGTTTCGTTGCGCAAAGTCTCTTCAAGCCAATAGCGGTTCATTGGACGGCAACTGTGCTTGCAGCTCTTCAATGACCACGTCGGCGCTGACCGTCTCGTGACCTTCACCCATCGTGGCCAGCAACGATAGCTCACAAAAGCGATTGATGGATCGCGGCTCTCCATGGGACTGCTCATAGATCAATTCGACAGTGCTGCTGTCGAAAATATTGCGTCGGCACCCTGCTTTTTTCAACATCGCCTCGACGTAATCTTCCGTTTCGTCCCGATCGAACGAAACTCATTCGACTCGCAGGTCGGAAAGCTGTGTCAACGCTTGCGAAATCTGCGATGTGTTTCCTGTTTGCGCGGACACCACAATCGTTGTCCAGCCCGATGGGCCCGCTTCCAGTTAAATCAATCGCTTCAACAACGTCACACAGTCGCTGTCAGCGCACTCCATATGATCGAACATGATGACTATTTTGCATACGAGCCAATTGCATCGCTCGCACATAGTCGCTAATGCTTCGCCAAATCTTCCAAATCGGGTCTGTCTCACTTGGTACAAATTCCAGCGACACGGCCAACTGCTAGATCATCTCATAACTGCTCAAGCCGCGCAAATCGACGGCAGTAATCTGTCGCTGTGCCCGGCGCAATTGTCGAGCGATCACGTCAAAAATCAGCGAATTCCCTGTGCCAGTTGCACCTAACAACAACTCGAACCGCCGGCGTTACTCAATCAAGAAATGAAGCCGTGCCAGCGCTTCTTCACGTGAAGGGCTTTCGTGAAACCAACGGACGTTGATCGTGTTGTAGAAGGACGATTCCCATAGACCCCAGTAGTTGTCGTACATTGCTGTTCGATTCCTGATAAACTGTTGATTTACGGAAGCCGAATTGTCTTCGGCGTTGATATCATCAGCATATCGGAATCAAGAACATGACCCAGCCCGACCGACCGGAAGCAATTCGTTGCAACTCTTAGTCAAATCAGATGTTGTAGCACAGGAACCACAACAGGCCATGAACACACGATTCTACGTGCCTACATCGCTGAATGTTCCTGCCGTCGAGTTAGTCGGACAGGAGGCTCACCATTTGACTCGCGTTTTGCGAAAAAGCGTTGGGGAAACGGTATGCCTGTTCGACGGACGAGGCACCGAAGCCACCGGTCAGATCGTCACGCTCTCGAAACGAGTGGTCGAATTACAGATCGTTGAAACTTGGTCGGTTTCTGACGTGGGCCTAGGAACGGTGATTTTGGGAACAGCTGTACCGAAGGGCGACAGATTTCGCTGGCTGGTGGAAAAGGCCACTGAATTGGGAGTAGCCCGGTTGGTGCCTCTCAAGACAGATCGAAGTGTCGTCAACCCAAGTACCGAGAAGTTACAAAAACTGCGTCAAACTGTCATCGCCGCCAGCAAACAATGCGGCCGAAATCGTTTGATGAAGATCGTCCAGCCAACTGCATGGCACAATTTTGTTTTGCAAGAGTTTCCTGATCGGACCGCATTTGTCGCACATCCCGCAGGCCAACCTATCTGGCAAATTATGGGTCAACCAATGAGTAACGAAGTCGTGGTTGCCGTCGGTCCTGAGGGTGGTTTCACCGATTTGGAATTGGAACAGGCAATTCAAGCCGGTGCTCGGCTAATCGATCTGGGTCATCAGATTCTGCGAATCGAAACCGCCGGCATCGTTCTGGCCACGGTATTGGGGCTTTGTGCAATTCCAACTTCAGAAGACAAACATTGATCGCAACCCACGATGGAATGAGCAACTTCCACAATTCGTAACGCCTCAGCCAAGTAAAGCAGGACGGCTATTTCGCTAGATGAATAAAGTCACACCTCAATTCCAATCTTGCCGCCTTCCTGCAACCCACCCCGTACGATTACCATAGTGGACGCGAATTGCAGATCAATTGCTGCCCAACTCACTCATCAAACCCCAACAAGCGTCGGATGCCTTCCCACGGTTGGATGTAGGTCAAGAACGGTAGCCCGTCGACAGTCGGTTCCTGTCGGGCAGTGACGCCGTCGACGACTGGACCTTTCTGAACGGTCTGTTCCAAGATGCGCTGTTGATGCTCACAATCCCATTCACGCAGGATTTCGGCCGACCTTGAAGTATCAACGTACACGCGGCCAACGCATATCCACCCCAGTTGCTGGTCCCGGCAACAACATTCCAGTCGGTAGCGATTCGGCAGGGAATGCGGCCTGCGTATTCGCCGTCGAGACGACAACGAAGTTCTTCCCACAAAACGACACCCATGCCAATCTCGTTGGCTCCGTCGCCAATGCCAATTGTCTTGGCTTGTGGTAGAAAGCCGCGTATATCTTCGAACAATCGATACATGCGGGTGGTGTGATGGTCAATAATTTTCCCTCGCATATTATGACAGCGGTCGCGGGCCCCGGCCGGGACGTGCTGTCGAAACTCCTGGATCGGCTTGCCGTAGTTGCCGTTTGAGAGAATCGAGCGAATGACTGGGTCCAACTCGTTCGATTGCGATCAAATGAGTCGTTCTGGTACCAAAACCGTCGTTGTAAAACGTGTTGAGCGAATCGTCCGAATAGGCGAGCACTCGTTTCGTTGGATATCCCGCGGCATCGCTAGCAGCTAACAAGGCGCCAAAACAATACTCATCGGTGAGTATTACCGTTTCCATACCCGCCTGGGTCAGTGCTGTTGCTAACAGTACGGCACCTAAAGGCCCGTCGGTTTCGGCCGCTGGTGGCTGAGCGTGTGGGACAAAAAATCCCGTGACAATGGCAACTCGAGCCCCAAATTCGGCCAGATGCCCGACGCATAAAGGAGCGAACATGGACTCGGTTCCGATTAACCCCCGACGCGCCGGGTCGCGACGAATCAGCCGTTCGATTTGTTTGATCAGCTCGTGTGACGATTTCATGGGAACTCGGTTGATATTTTGTGAACGCTTCCAGAGAATACGCAAGACTTCTGTTTTCTCATCCTTGAGAATACGGCACTTCAGAAGGTCTTGGTTCTGAGAAAACTGACACCACACAGCCAAATAATCTTGTCAGTTGACAGTGTTCGTGCCAGAATTCCCGTCGATGCTTTATGCTTGCAATTGCTCAAGGTACCGAGATACTGAAGTAATCTTGCCATGGCAAAGAATAAACTGACAACTGAGGAAATCTTGGCAGCTGCTCGTGCCGAGGCTTCTAAGACACAGGATGGCGGCGCCACTGCTGAAGAGCTGACTGAACCCAAAGTGACTGAAGAAGTGTCAGGCACGACTGAACAAGGTGCCGATACTCCGGAAACCGACAAGCCTGCGAAAGTGGCGACGAAGCCGACTAAAGCAACAAAGAAAACCGCAAAGACGCCGACCTCAACGGCTGATATCCTGACGGCAGCTCGAGCCCAAGCCAACAGCGACATAAAAGCGCCTGTCGAGGCCCAGCCACCTACTGTGAAGGCAACCGCCGCAAAGACGCCGA
>CAUZSN010000007.1:0-45938 GCA_963582345.1 Planctomycetota bacterium | reverse complement strand
GACCGTGCAGGCAAACCAAAGGGCACACGAGACCGGATTATGGTGCGTAACCGTCATGAACGCGCCAACAACCGTCACCGTACCCAACAGATAGAAAACGGATCCTTTCCAAAATCCAGTATTAGGGGAAAGATTCGCGCCCCAGATGACCCATAGTAGTAACATGGCCGATCCGCAGAGGCTAACTCCGGCAATCCGTCCGCCTGTGGTTCCACGCGGCATTAAGAGATACATGCCGAGACCGCCAGATCCCAAGGCCGCCACAACAAGGGCCGTCATGAGTCCGGTCATCAATGTCCCTCAGATTGGGATGGTAGTCCGACTGGGAGCAGGTCGGCACCGTTCGACCGCATCGGTTCGGTGTCCTTGGTCATGTCATAGACCGAGAGTAGTTTTTCTTTGTCATAAAGCATCTGTTCCCGACTGTGACCTGTCAAATCATAAATGCTTGTCAGTTCAATGGCGTCCACCGGACAGGCCTCTTCACACATGCCACAATAAATGCAGCGCAGTTCGTCGATCACGAAGCTTTTCGGATACTTTTCTCGGTCCGACCAAGGGCTTTCCTCTCCTACGATGTGGATACAGTCTGCAGGACAGGCTGTTTCGCAGAGGAAGCATGCCACACATTTGACGCGACTCTGTTCATCGCGATTCAAGCGGTGCACTCCGCGGTACTTCATGGGGTCCGGCGGCTCATGGCGATTCTCGGGGAATTCGACCGTTACCTTTTTCTGGATTAAGTGCTTGGCCGTGACACCCAGACTTTTAATAATTGCGGGCAGGTACATATTCTCCAGCAAGCTTAGCTGGGGTTCTTCCACCCACAGGATATCCGGATCATCGGGTTTCATAGCTACAATCGCATGGTTAGGAACTGAACGACAAAGGTGAGGTCAGGTGGCAATCCTACAAATTCTGGAGCTGTTTATCCAAGCAACTATCATGTTCACGTCCATCAGACTTGAAAATATTCCAAAGTTACTTCATGCAAGATCAAAATTTTTCAAGTCTGTTACCAACGTTTATGTCGTTTCGCTTTAATCCCCAAAGTATTATAGCGCCTACAGCCACCAAGAGAAAATTTCCTGGCAGCATCAGCCATAGTGTTGGTACGCCGTCAGCCAGATGCACTGTGACCGCCGTGATTAACAAGTTGCCCAGCGCCAAAGGGATCATCATTTTCCACGCCAAGTCCATTACTTGATCGAAGCGGAATCGAGGCAAGGTCCAACGGATCCACATCATCACAAAGATTCCGAAGAACATCTTGCCGAGCAAGATAGACACTTTAGTCGTGGCTGCGAAAAATCCTTTCGTTTCACTGCTGACGACCCACGGCAGATCCCAACCGCCAAAGAACAGAATGGCCGTCAAAAGGCTTACTGTAATCATGTGCGTGTATTCACCCAAAAAGAACATGGCCCATTTCATGGCGCCGTATTCAGTGTGATACCCACCTATTAGTTCTTGCTCGCATTCCGGAAGATCAAACGGCATGCGATTCGACTCGGCCAACGCGCTGGTAAAAAACAGCAGGAATGCGATTGGTTGATAGAAAATGTACCAGACCTTGTCCGCTTGACCATCGATAATTCTTTCTAGATTCAGCGATCGAGCCATAAGAATGACGCCGATGATGGACAATCCCAGAGGAATTTCGTAACTGATCATTTGAGCGGCCGAGCGCATTGCCCCCAAAAAACTGTACTTGTTGTTCGATGCCCATCCTCCCAAGATCACTGCGTAAACTGCCAAACTGCCGATGGCAAACACATAGAGAATTCCGATATCCAGCCGAGGGGCAATCACAAAGGAGTTTGAGTCATATGGGCCAGTGGGGCCAAATGGGACTACCGCAAAGGCGATTGTTGTGGTGAAAACTGCGATGGCGGGTGCGAGTAGGAAGATGCCCTTGTTAGCACCGGAAGGTATGAGGTCTTCCTTAAGGATGAGTTTCACGCCATCGGCGATCGGCTGAAGCAGTCCATGCCAGCCAACCCGGTTGGGACCGATTCGGCCCTGAATGTAAGCGGAAATCTTTCGCTCCATGTAGATCAAGTACGCGACGGTCACCTGCAACGCACCGACCACGACCAGGATTTGTACGAGTTTTGGGAACGTTTCCATGGATTGCAAGGCCTTTCTAGGCCGACGGTGCTGACAGGCCCTCCAGTCAACATCGCGGATCTAACACTTGGTTCTTTCCAGAAACCGCGTTTCTTTCCGTCCCAAGCATTACTCCACGTGCACCAACTTTCCCGTTCCCACATGGGGCGAAGAAGGGCACCTCCTCCGCCAGCTCATCGAGTACGTCACCGGCATTATAAAGTCTTTGCCTTCCGGCTAGTTCCCAAAAAATGCGGCCTTCCGTGTGGGCATCGCCGGGTGGTCGAACGGCCCGTTTTGTGATCTGCAGTAGTTCCGCGTGGTTCAGATAGGACCCTGGTTTCTCTGCCCAGGCCGCGCCTGGTAGAAGGTAATCGACTTTGCCAGTCGCCTCGGACTTCAGGATGTCCACAAGTATGACCAAGTCCAACTTTGAAAACATCGCGATTTCTTCCGAATGGAGCCATGGTTGCGGGTAGCCTCCAGTGAGGATCACGGCTCTGAATGCTCCCGACACGATCTGACTATGCACTGTTGCGAAGTCAAGCACTTCAGGGTCCCAATGCCGAATAATCGCTTCGACCCCTCGGCGGTTTGGACACTTCTCGGCCCGAATAATAAATTTGGGTGCGTCGACACTGTCAGCGGTCTTCGGATAGACATCATCTTCGCCCACTACGGGAACCTTGCCCAGCGCCAGCGTTACATCCTGGGCCAGCGATTTAACATATTTAGTCAGGAGGTAGGCTTCTTCACAAGTGAGCATCGGCGATAGTATGCAGGCCAAAGCCTGGCCACCGTACCGCGCGATCATCTGGTTCAGGTCGTGTTTCAGAGCCTGCATCACGTTGGACCATTCGCTGTCGCACAAGTTGCCGTTCGTACGTTGACGCGGTGTCGTCAGCCGATTCGACGACGCGACATATTGGTATCCAAGCCTCCCTTCATCGCAGATCCACCAGTCGTTCACGTTCGGGTTGTGTCGTGGCTTCAGTCGATAGATCGTGTTACGATGCTCGTCAATTCGGATGTTGCATCCTGTCGCACATCCAGGGCACACCGAATCGTGGCCGTTAAGAAACCAGACGCGTTGTTTGTACAGAAAATCGCGTGAGCACAGCGCACCGACTGGACACAGGTCAACCACATTACCGGATAACTTGTTGTCAATAGGATGACCGGGAAAGATGTCGATCTCGCTCTTGTTGCCCCGGTCGACTACCTGTAATTCGGCAGTACCCGATACCTCACGCGTAAACCGCACACAGCGGCTGCACATAACACATCGATCTGCAAAAAAAGTGACCTCGGGTCCTAGATCCTTGCGACGGCTGGTGAAAGGTTGCGGAAGATCACGCCGTTCGTCGCGGCCATGTTCGTAATAATAGTCCTGCAGCGAGCATTCTCCAGCGCGGTCACAGATTGGACAGTCCACCGGGTGGTCAAGCAGCAAATACTCCTCGACAGCCTTGCGGTTTTCTACGACTTTATCGCTGTTGGTTACAACGACTGTTTGATCCCGTGCCGGGGTCTGGCAAGCCGGCATCAGACGGGGCACCATTCGAACGACACCCTCGTCGTTCTTCTGACCGATCTCGACTAGACACATACGACAACTCGCGACCACTGACAAGCCGGGATGCCAGCAATAATACGGAATCTCGATGCCAAATCGCTCTGCCGCCTCGATGACGTTCAGCTGCTCGTTATCATCGAGCTCGAAGTCATTACCGTTGATTGTGATGGCTGCCATATTTGGATTTACCACTGAGACTGTCGTATTCATTAGGCGGCTTCAGCCGACTCCCCATTTTCCACCAGTTTCAATTGGTGTGAAGCGAGGACGTCGTTGCAGCCGACACATTTGCACCCTTCGCAGACGCACTATTCACGGCATCTTCAAATTCATTGCGAAACTTGGCGATTGCATTCTTTACAGGCCAAGCGGCACCGTCGGCAAGGCCACAAATTGTGGTTCCAGGCATGATGCCCATCGATTCTGCAACCTGGACGAGCAGATCTAAGTCCTCTACCCGTCCGTGGCCTTGCTGAATTCGCTTGACAATTCGAAGCATCCACCCTGTCCCCTCGCGGCACGGTGTACACTGGCCACACGATTCGTGGGCAAAAAACCGGCAACTATTATACAACACGTCCACCAACGACGTTTGTTCATCGAATACGACGACCGCTGCCGTGCCAAGGCCCAGACAACCGACCTTTTGCAGACTGTCAAAATCGAGCGGCGTGTCGAATTCGTCTTCGCGCAACAGGCCCATGCTGATGCCACCTGGTATGGCAGCTTTGGCCTTTCGTCCTTTCCATACGCCGCCCCCTTGATTCTCGATAAGTTCCCGGCAAGTCACTCCCAGAGCTAACTCGTAGCAACCCGGGCGATTTACATGGCCACTCAAACAATAGAGTTTCGGCCCGTAACTTCCCAAGTCTCGGGGATTCATCGGGTCCGAGGGCACCCCAATCGACTGAAACCAGTCGGCGCCTCGTTCAACGATGTGAGGTACGCAGGCAAGTGTTTCAATGTTATTAACGACAGTGGGCTTGCGAAACGCTCCTTCAACGGCCGGAAATGGAGGCTTGATTCGAGGCCAGGCTCGTTTGCCCTCCAGACTCTCAATTAAACCCGTCTCTTCCCCACAAATGTAGGCTGCAGCACCTCGGTGCAGATAAACGTCCAGGTCGAAATTCGTTCCCAAAATGTTCTGGCCCAAGTATCCTGCCTGGTACGCCTCGTCGATTGCTCGTTGCAGCGTATGGAAGGCCTTCACAAACTCATATCGAATATAGATGTATGCCACCGACGCTTGGGTGGCATAACTGGCGATAACAATACCCTCGATGACCTGATGCGGGTCCCCTTCCATTAGGATGCGGTTGTTGAATGTGCCGGGTTCGCTTTCATCCGCATTCACACACATGTAGGTCACATCACGATCAGACGGCAGAAACCCCCACTTCACTCCACAGGGAAACCCAGCGCCGCCTCGACCGCGTAACTTCGAGTCCCGCACGATGCCAATCACGTCATCTGGACTGTGCTGGCGCAAAGTCTTCTCGGTGGCTTGGTAGCCTCCCTGCCCTTTGTATACGTCCAACCTCTGAACATCCGGAATATTCAGTCTTTTCAGAAGTACAGGCTCGAAGTCAGGCAAGGAGAGTCTTCCCTAATGGTTAGATAGAGTGTTCGATTTGAACTTCAGGGACAAAGTCTAGAATGTGTTGCTGAAACTCCACGATCGATCTTATCCAATTCGTTTGCAAGCGGTCCGTATCCGAGCTTTAGTGATCGTATTGCCAATTGAGTGTGATAGCAATAACGAGCAGAATGAGCCCGACGATGGTCTTCCACGTGGTTTGAAAAGAAAAATGTGATGTTGATGCGATGTTCATTTTGTAATTTATGCCCTTCCACAACGCTCCAACTAACGTATGCAATCACGTCAATGGCAAACCATCTCACTTCTTCCTCAACGATTTCACCAGTTCGTCAACTGTTTCCTCAGTCAGATTCTCTCGTAATTGGTCGTTGACCAACATACAGGGAGCGAAGTCACAGCCTCCGAGGCATTCGGCGAATTCCACTGAGAATTGGCCGTCTGCAGTTGTTTCGCCTGGCTGAACGTCGAGCGATCGGCAGAGATACTCGAGGATCTTCTCGCCGCCACGAAACGCACATGAAACCGATCGGCACACCCAACAACGATATTTGCCCAATGGCTTCTCAGGAGAGCGAAAAAAACCGTAAAACGACAGTGTGTCGTGCACCTCCGCCGGAGCTAGGCTGAGCATCTCGGCAATTTCGACGATCGCTTCAGAGGGAACACAGTGCAGCCGGTCCTGAACGATGTGCAGGGCTGGCAAGACGACCGCCTGTTTGGTCGGATAGCGTGGAAAGTAACTTTCAATCTCCTTCCGCATGTCATCGGTCAGTAACGGCTGGTGCGGCACGTCGGCTGGAATCCGTCGCCCGTTTGCTGACCATCGAGTTTGGTCATCCATGCTCCGTCCCTCTCGTATCAACGATCCAGTTCCGCTGCAATGATATTTAGACTGCCAAGTACCGCAACGACGTCGGAAAGTTGGTGGCCGCGGATCAACATCGGAAAGACGGCAAAGTGGATATACGAGGGAGGACGACAACGAGCCCGGTACGCGACGTTGGAACCGTCACCCACTAAGTAGAATCCCAATTCACCATTGGGACCGTCGATTGCTCCATAACATTCATCGGTTGGAGTGGGAAAGCCTCGGTTGCTCATGAACACTTCGAAGTGCTGGATCAGGCCCTCGATAGTCTGATACACGCCCGTTTTGTCTGGAAGTACCTGGCGGTCACCGACATCAACATTGATTGGACCGGACGGCAGATTCTCAATAGCCTGCTGGACAATCTTTAGACTTTCCAGCATCTCTGCCATGCGCACCAAGTACCGTGCATAGCAATCGCCGTCGGTACAGCAACAGACTTTGAAATCGAAGTCCGAGTAGGCCAGATAAGGCTCATCCTTCCTTAAATCGCGTGTTACGCCGCTGGCCCTGGCTACCGGTCCACTGCAACTCCAGTTGATTGCATCTTCATTGGACAACACACCGATACCCTTGGTGCGGTCTACAAATATCCGGTTGCGATTTAGCAGCGTAGTTACGTCAGCGTGGGCCTTGAGAAATCCCTGCGCAAATTCGCGGACCTTCTGCACAAATCGGCCGTCGACGTCATACATCAGCCCGCCGACTCGTGTGTAACTGGTGGTAAACCTCGCCCCACAGACCAATTCAAAGATGTCGTACAACACCTCCCGCTGATGAAAGGCGTATAAGAAAGCGGTGAAAGCGCCGAGATCCAGGGCAGCTGTGCCGGCACAGAGCAAATGGTCGCTAATGCGGGACAACTCGGCGAGGATCGTTCGGATGTACTTACAGCGAGGAGGAACGTCGATGTCCAGCAGCTTTTCGACCGCATGGTGCCAGGCGATGTTGTTTGTTAGAGGCGAAATGTAGTTCATGCGGTCCGTGATCGTGACATACTGATTATAGTCCAAATGTTCACCGAGCTTCTCGAAGCCGCTGTGCAGAAAGCCGATGTCAGGAATGGCATCCACCACACGCTCGCCATCAATTTTAAGAATGATTCGGAGCGTAGTGTGGGTGGCGGGATGTTGAGGGCCGAAATTCAGCGACCAGACGTATTCCTTTTCGTCCGATTTCGACGCAATTGGCTCGGCAAGTTCCAGGGGCATTTAGCTCTCTGCTCGTGTCAGTACAGGGAAGTTATGCCGTTCCCCGCGACCACGTATTGGGTAATCCTTTCGCAGCGGGAACGCCACAAACTCTTCAGGTAATAGGATTCGACGTAAATCCGGGTGTCCTTCAAATCGGATGCCGAACATGTCATAAACTTCTCGTTCCAGCCAGTTGGCTCCCTGCCAAAGCGAAGTGGCCGACGGTAGGGCCAAGTTGGGCTCGTTGACATAAACCTTAACGTACAGGCGAACATTCGTGTTGGTTGATGCTAATGCATAGATGACACCAAAGCGATCGCGTGCATTCGGGTATTCCATGTAATCTACGGCGGTGATGTCCACCAGCATGTCAAAATCACAATCGTCTTTGAGAAACATGAGTAGCTGGATGATATGCGAGAGAGGGCAAATGATCTTGCAGTCGCCTCGGAAGTGCGAGACGTGCAGCATCTGGTCTCCAAACTTCTGCTCGAGCTTGTTCAGGGTGTGATTCAATGTCATTTGAGTTTTCCAGGCCAGAAACCCGTTGTCGCGAAGACACAGGTGTCCTTATTGAGCGTCCGTAACAGTCCCTTGGTTCGGCAGTGTGATTTGCACGAGTTGGCTTGGACTCAGCTCTTCGATCAATGATGGTCCGTCGAACGTGCCTTTTTTCTGGATCTTGTCCTGTAGGTCGATGATCCCTTGGATCAATTGTTCGGGTCTCGGAGGGCAACCCGGGACGTACATGTCCACAGGAATGAACCGGTCGATTCCCTGGACAACCGCATAGGTGTCGAATACACCGCCTGTTGAGGCGCACGCCCCCATTGATATGCACCATTTCGGTTCAGGCATCTGCAGCCAGATACGCTGCAGCACGGGAAGAATTTTCATCACGACCCGTCCGGCCACGATCATCAAATCACATTGCCGCGGGCTGAATCGGAAGACCTCGGCACCAAAGCGTGCCACATCGTGGCGGCTAGCGCCGGTAGCCATTAGCTCGATTCCACAGCAAGCCGTGGCGAATGGCATTGGCCAAAGACTGTTCTTCCGACACCAATTCGCCGCC
Source organism: Planctomycetota bacterium (assembly GCA_963582345.1). Classification (GTDB taxonomy): domain Bacteria; phylum Planctomycetota; class Planctomycetia; order Planctomycetales; family Planctomycetaceae; genus CAUZSN01. The sequence continues at coordinate 37,517 of CAUZSN010000007.1, read as the reverse complement.
GACGACAGGCGAGTCATAAATATGTTTTCAAGTTGGTCGTTCTGCATATCTGCGTAATCGTCACAGTTGATTTTGTGGTATTTGGTGTAAATTTAGGACAGGACTGTATTCTGTCTCAGACAGATCGAAAACGCACCCAATGAATCCCAGAAAAATTGATATCGCATCGTGCAAAATTTGGATCTCCTCATTTGTTTTACGACCGCCACTCGAAGACCCCCTTTCGCCAAGCATACACGTAAGCTAGTCCGAGCAGAAGGATGAAGACCAGGACTTCCACTAGCACAAAGGAAGGACTCTCCAGATGGCCTCGGTCGGCAGCAGCCTGTAGTCCCGCAGACGATTCGTCCCATGTGGCAACTGCCCACGGATAGAGAAACAGAAGTTCCACATCGAAAATGAGGAATACGATCGCAACCAAGTAATACCGAATATCAAAACGTCCCCTGGCGTCACCGATGGGGTCCATTCCGGATTCGTATGGCATCTGCTTGACTGGGTTAGTTCGACGTGGTCCCAACAGGTGCGCTGCGCACAGCATGCCGACGACGACCATCATGGCGACGAGAATGAGCAGTAACACTGGAAGTAGTAGCATGAGCGTAAGAGAGTTAGAACGTTCAAAGGAGCTTCATAATGTCATAACGTATCGCGGTTTATGCCTATACCACAACTGCCAATCGTACCACGACATTTCAATTTGGGTGATGCGAAAAACGGATGTCTGGTCAGCGCATCTTACCGATCACTTTCGGTCCGTCAAGCATCGTGTTTCGTCTTGAAAGGTTGGGTGTCGCAGGAAACGCCAGTGACAATGATCATGGGGTTCAGCCGGCGTGTGGTCAAAGGGCAAGGAGCCGACAAAAGAAGCCCGGTTGAATGAGCATTTGTCGTGCCGCAACGCGGCAAGATGTACCTGTTTCGTGTGCCCGCCCGTTGATTCTCATTCACATAATTTTATGATTGCCCGCATCAGTTTCGGGTGTAACGAATTCGTGGCGGTTGTACGGATTCTTCGCTGAACGTGATCTATGGTTGAACGAGATATTTTGTTTTGGCGGACGTTTTTGTAGGCTGAACGCTTTCGCCAGCAAGAAGTGGGCAATGCTATGAATTCAGGGACCGAAGACACATGTCGCATTCTCGTGGTTGATGACTTCCATGCAATGCGTCAAATGATCATTTCTATTGCTGCAAAACGGGCTGGACCGTGACTTTGTCAAAGTCGCAGACGGGGCAGAGGCCCTCACACAATTGCAATCGTTTGTGTTTGACCTTGTCATCGCGGACAGGGAAATTCCAAGAATGGACGGGTTGGAATTACTGAAAATATACGTTCTGTGGATTCCGTTATTCTTATTCTCAGAGTCACGTCAGAGGCTCAGAAAGCTTGTATTACTGAAGCGATCAGGGCGGGCACTAATGACTGGCTGGTTAAGCCATTCAAGAGATAAACGCTCATTGAAAAGTGCAACAAGTTGCTTGCCGAAGTTCCTGCAATAGATTCGATCACACTAATTAAGCGAGGTCACTAAACTTCGGACTCCCTGAGTTTTTTTAACTCCAACTTCATTCGATCCATGCCGTGATGTAGCAGCGAGCCGATGACGATGAAGCGATAGCCCTGGTCATACGCTTTGCGGCACGTGGCGATCTCTGGAGACGTGATGCCGCTGGGTTTGCCACACTTGGCGACGCGAGTTGGAAACGCTTCCAGGAACTTTTGTACGTCCGGATGACCCACTTGACCAATGTGACCCAGTGACGCTGCGATGTCCATTGGTCCGGCAAATACGACGTCAACGCCTTCTACGTCAGCAATTGCTTCCAGGTTGTCAATGCCGGTGGGCGATTCGACCTGAACAATTACGCACGTTTCTTCATTGGCGGCCGGCAAATAATCGTCCCACGAAATGTCCATCAGCATTGTCCACAGTGGAGAAATTCCGCGGGTGCCAACCGGGGGATACTTCGCGTATTGCACAGCCAAGCGGGCCTCTTCGGCTGTGTTTACCTGAGGAACCATAATCGTGTTGGCTCCAATGTCCAGCGCTTTCTTGATGTGAATAGGATCAAGACCGGGAACTCGAATCATCGGCATACAGTTGGCCATTCGACAGATGATGGGAATCCAGCGGACCTCGTAGACGCTGTACGGGCTGTGTTCTAGGTCGAGCCATAGGAAGTCGATACCCGTGTTGACCGTCAGCTTGGCCAGCAGATCAGATGCATCCGATAGTCCGGCTCCCCAAGCCGCGTTGCCTTTGGACAGCAACTGCTTCACTTTGTTCTCGAACATGAGAGTTCCTTATTGTATTTTGGCCCGGAACCAGGCTGGCCGGTTAAAGCGGCTCGTGTAATAACTTCCAGGAAAAAAGGCCCCATTGCGGAATCGGTTGTACGGTTTGATCTTTAGCAGAACTATCAAGTTCAACGTATGTACGTTTTGAACGTTCACAGCAGTCGACTGATTCGACTACTCATTACCTGGCAAGTACAACATGCGACCACAAGGTCTACAGAAGATAATTTTTCCGGAATTCAATTCGACGCGGGACTGAGGTGACAAGTCGACGTTGCACGCACTACAGGCACCGTTTTCCACCGGTGCCAGGGCATTGGAACCATGAGCTTGAACCAGACGACGATAAACGACAGCCACCTCTGCGGGCAAAGAGTGTGCCGCGTCTGAAATTTCTGATTCCAGCACGCGTGATTCATTTTTAAGATCGGGTTCGGCTGCGGTAATCGCCTTTGCGACCCGTTCTTCTTCGGATTTTGCGACAGTGTATTCTTCATTCAAGTTGGTCCATTCGACCTGTGCTTGATCAACGCTCTCTAGACTTTCGAGAATTTCGTCCTCGAGTACACTGTTGGCCATCGTGTCCGCTTCGATCTGACCTTTGATGATATCGTACTCACGATTGGAACTTGCCATGTTTAGTTTTGATTTTAATTCGGAAATTTTCCTGTCGTTCGTCTTAAAGTCCAGCGTCTTTGCATCGGCAGTCTTTTTTAGTGAAATTAAACACTCTTTCTCGGTCTCCAGTTTGGTTTGCTTGCGCTGCACGAAATGCTGTCGGGCCTGAATCTGTTTTGGACCACGGTCCAGTTGCGCTTGGACTTTTTGAAATTTAATGTGAAGCTGGTGCAATTTCCTCATACGGCTGGCGGTCGTACTCATCAAAGGTCTCCGTCTCTTTGCCAGTTTGTCATGGTTAACAAAAAAACCGCCGATCGTTTCCGATCGGCGGTTGCCATTTCAATTGTTGATGATTGTCGCGATCCCCTCTAAAAAACCTTTCAATTGGTGGCTCCGTACAGGATGCTGAAGTTTTCGCACCGCTTTGGCTTCGATTTGCCGCACGCGTTCACGAGTGACTTTGAATATTCGTCCAACTTCTTCCAGCGTGTAGGTGTAGCCGTCGCCCAACCCGTACCGGAGTTTAATGATTTCGCGTTCGCGATAAGTCAACGTTTTCAACACGGCGTCGATTTTGTCTTTCAACATCTCTTGAGTCGCTGAATTGACCGGATTTTCGGTCGCGTGATCCTCGATGAAATCACCAAAGTGGCTGTCTTCGCTTTCGCCCACCGGACGATCAAAGCTAATCGGATGGCGGGAAATCATCAAAACTCGGCGAGTTTCTTCAAGGCTGACGCCAGCGGCTTCGGCTGTTTCTTCGATTGTTGGCTCACGGCCGTATTCCTGAAGAAGTTCCTTGCTAACCTTTCGTAGCTTCGACATGGTTTCGATCATATGGACCGGAATCCGGACGGTACGAGCTTGATCAGCGATTGCCCGAGTGATGGCTTGGCGAATCCACCACGTAGCATACGTCGAAAACTTGTAACCACGGCGATACTCGTACTTGTCCACCGCCCGCATCAGTCCCGTGTTCCCTTCTTGGATAAGGTCCAGAAAACTCAGACCCCGATTTCGATATTTCTTAGCGATCGAAACGACTAACCGTAAGTTGCCGCCGGAAAGCTCTCGCATTGCCTGTTCATAGGCAGCGAACCGGAGATCGATGCTCTGGATTCGTTCCCGTAGGCTTGCCGGAGTCTCCAGAGTCAACCGCATCAGGTCGTGCAACTCACGATGCAGATTCGCTCGCTCGTCTTTTGCCGATTTTAAGTTTCGAAGGTTGTGGATTTGTTGTTCCAGTTCGGTCATCCGTTGCGAAATTTGTTCCAGACGTTTCATCGCTGGCTGCAGACGCTGAGTCCTAACACTCAACTCTTCCACTAATGTGACCATCTTCCGGCAAACGCGATACAGGTTCGTTTGAAGTGTTTTCTTTTTCTTCAAAGAGGTTGGAGCAGAGAGAAACTTTTCACAGTTTGCGGTGTAGTTGTCACGCATATTATCAAGTGTTTTCAGGTTGTGCGGCATACGACCGAGGATTTGAGGCTTCTCCAAACCCTCGGTAACCGAAACCTTGATTGTGCGATCGAACGGCAGTTCGCCCGCGTGGACTTTCTTCAGGATGTCAATCGCTGTCCTCATCGCGTAGTCGCTTTCCAGCAACTGACGTCGGAATCGCTTGCGAGTCACCTCGATTTTCTTGGCAAGCGAAATTTCCTGCCTTCGAGTCAACAGCGGGATCTCGCCCATTTGTGTTAGGTACATTCGCACCGGATCATCGATATGGCGTGAGCGATCTTCAGTTTTCTCGTCACGCCGTTTTATGCCCCGGCCACGTTTCTTTTCTACGGGTCGATGGGGTAACGGCTTGTCTGCGACGATGTCCAGCCCTAATTCATCCAGAGACGTCAGCAGGTTGTCCAGCTTCTCCGGATTGATGGCCTCGTCCGGCAGATATTGGTTAACCTGAGAAAAGGTTAGATATCCTAGTTCCTGGCCTGCATCGATCAGTTTACTCAAACTTTCGTCGAGTCTATGCACAAGCAGCTCCTCACGAATTCAGGTCAAAGTTTTCTTGGTGACTCGCTTCTGATGGTATTCCGTTGCCTGACGCAATAATGCCTTGGCTTCCAGATCCAAACCGGTCGAAGATTCTGGGCGTTGAGCCAATTGCCCTTTCGTCTGGTCGTGTAATTGCTCCTCGCGCCGCCACCTTAGGCTCTCGATGGCTTGGTCGAGAAACGTTTTTTCTCTGTTCTTCGTGGCTCGGTCGTGTTGTTTCTTTTCACCGTGCAACTTACGGGTCGTCTGTTTCTCTCGCGAATGTTCGTTGATCCTGGCAGCCAAACTTCTCAAATCGATATCTTCAAGTTCAGCCATCACCCGTTCGTAGGAAGGTGCGATTCCCTGATCCTGTAACTGGTAACAAATTTCCAACAATTGCCGCAAATGACTATTGCGAAAATCTTCGATGCTGACCTGCAACCGAATTGTTCCGATTGTTTCAGGCTTTGCAAAAACGATTTCCAGGATTTCATTTTCCACCCAGTCGCGATGCTTCTGGTCTCGTTTAATCAAGTTGTTTTCCTGATCCGTGTGGGTCGGTTCCATTCGCGTCGTTTTCGACAATCGAATCGCCGGACGTCCAAATTTTTTTCTTCGAGTTTCTCCGAGCTGTTGTCGAATAACCTGCTCGGTTAAACTCAGTCGCTGCGACAGTTTTCCGAGAATAATGCCTTCACGAATTGTTCCGGAAAGTCGCGGGGCTTCCACGACAAGATCCAACATGGCGTCCAGCACTCGTTGTCGGCCGTCGATGCTTTCCGTCCCGAATCGGTCGATTGTTAAACGAAACTTATATTCCCACGCTTCGACTGCCTCATCGATGAGTTTCCGAAATGCGTCGGCTCCGTGTTCGGCCAAGAAGGCGGCCGGATCCGTTCCACTAGGCAATGTCAGAATGCGTAAGTCAACATCCTGTGCCAGAAACTTGGCCAATGATCGCTCGGCCGCGCTATGTCCTGCCGCGTCACCGTCAAAGACCAACACAACCTTGCGGGCAAAACGTTTTAGACCCAGTACCTGTGTCTCCGTCAGGGATGTTCCTAAGGTGCCGACAACATTTGAGATTTGATATTGATGGGCAGTAATGCAATCCGTATACCCTTCCACGACGATCACTGTTTGTGACCTGCGAATCTCAGCCCGAGCAGCGTTCAACCCATAGAGTATTCTGCTCTTTGTAAAAACAGCACTCTCCGGACTGTTCCAGTATTTGGGTGCGTCGGCACTGGTATTGTGCGGAAGGACCCGTCCACCAAATGCAACAGTACGACCATGTTCGTCGTGAATTGGAAACAACACACGATTGACAAAAAAATCGTAAAAACCAGCATTTTTGTCTCTTTCGCCAATCAGCCGCACTGCGAACAGTTGCTGAGGCGTGAATCGATTGCGTGCGCGATTTTTTAGCCAATGCCAGTCATCCGGATGGTAACCGATGTAAAATCTGGCGATCGTGTCGTGGCTGAAACCACGATTATTTTGTAGATAGTCGCGGGCCGGAGTCGCACGCCCTGATTGCAACAGGCAGCGATGAAACTCACTCTCCGCCCATTTTAACACGTCGTACAAAGCGTTCTTTTCGTTTGGAACGACCTCTTGACTACGGTGGGTATTCGGCACTTCAAGATTAGCTCGTCGGGCCAACATTTCGAGTGATTCGCGAAATTCCATATTTTCCGCTTTCATCACCCAAGAAAAACAGTCGCCGCCTTCATCGCATACCCAACAGCGAAACGATTGACGCTCGGGATAGATGATCAGCGATGGATTATGATCGTCGTGAAACGGACACAGACCTACATATTCCCGTCCACCTCGTCGAGGCGTTAGCGAGATCGATTCTCCGACGAGACTCGCCAGGTCGGTCCGCGTACGAACTAACTCCTTGAAGTCACTTGAATAGTCTGGAGGCACCGCCTACTCCCGAATGTCGCATAGAGGGAACGATTTTGCGAAATAGGGGTGATGAACGTATCAAGTCAGTCCTGCTTGGGATGCTGCCCCCAAGGGGTCTCAGCAAGCCTACAAGTGTTCAGATTGTATGAGTTTGTCAGCCACCCGGTAAGTACATCGCAATTCTACCTGATCGTAAAGGTTCGTCAAGAAATCGGCGACAAAGTTATGTCTTGATGTGGACGCGCAACCCTATATTTGACACAACCTTGTCTATTATCACTGCTATGCAACTCACATCCAAATGCTTAACCTTCCTCGATCGGTGTGCTCATACCAATTGCTAATAACAGTACTGCTCTCTACCCTTTGTCACAATCGTCTTAGACACTTAGGAATTGCGACTTTTCAGAGATGTTTAGATGGGGGTAGAGTCTTGATTCGGAACGCGGACTCAAGGATGAGAAGAAACAGACAAATGAGCACGGCCTCGGGCGGTAATTTAAGAAGCGTCTTCGTCAGAGTCATTCTCCGGTTTAGGTTCCTGGCTCACACCTTCAGGCACTGTATCAACCGTCGATGTCTGCTGAGTGGATGTTTCCGGTTGACCTGCACTTTCGGTCGGCCTTCTCACTTCGATTCCTGGTGCCAGTGTAAACCCATCTTCATCGTCTGACACGTTGGCACTCGTCGCTTCTGTCGGAATTCTGAACGTCGTTTCAGTTCCGGACGAAGATGGTTTTGGGGTGTCGGATTGCGACGGTTCAAGTGGAGCTTCATCGCCCTGGTCTTGAGGCGGAGTCGTGTATACGATTGAAGATCGTTGTGCAAGCATCTTCTGGTATGACTCGAAGATTTCCGGCTTTAGAAAGGCCCCGCATCGCCAGCAACGAACCAATTCTTGCCGGACCTTCTCACAACAATCGGGACACTCTATCTCCAAAATCGCATTTTGGCTGTCGCTGTGCAGTCGAATTTCAGGTAGTTCCGTTGCCCGCTCGGCGTCCAAAATGTGCTTGCAGGTCGGACATTGGGCTGTGTCACTAAGCAAGAGGGAACTGCAGGATGGACAAGGAATAATGGAGACACTCATAAGACTCATTCATCGTGGACAGATTGTTGCGCAATCTCAATTTTGTACTGGTCTATTCAGAGATTACCGCGCCGAGACAAGATTCTTGACACGAACACTCCTCTGAACAAAACTAGTTAGACGGCTAACGTCCAAAGGCTCCAAGCAACCGCGCCAGAATTTGTGCTTATGACATAATAACCGTGGTTGACCGCGCACCTTTCAAGTGTCACTGTAGCATAGCGTATTTCATGAGACAATGTGGTGAGACTAACACTGCAGCCTATTTGGAATTTCGTCATTGTGTTTTGCGGTGTCCCGCAATATTCCACATCAGCAGTCCGTGTGGCTCTGATTTTTCTACTTGACCAGTCTCTTCTTCCGGTTGAGATTTCTTTTCTTGTTTCTGGACTTCGTCGACTGTTTCGGGTGATTTGTGCGGGAATCGAGGCGTTTCCAGCGATTGACATTGGCGCCGATCGCGGTTTCTCCTTCCGCCCATGTAGCAGCACGCGATGATGAGTCCAGCTCAAAATCGGATGCTGCAACCTTCGACCGCTGGAGTTGGTTCTTTTTCAAACGAATGCCATCAGGACCGGACAGTGGCCGGAAGATGCGAGTTGGCTCCCAGTTCTTGCACCACGAGGATTCAAAGTTCTGTCGTGGCCTATCTGAGGAACTGGACGGCGGGCTCTGAAAGTATTTGATATCGAAGGCGTATCCGTTGGAAGTGCCCCACCAATCGATTTGCCGGTTCTGCCGTACAGAATCCGCGCACGTGAGCAGTGTTGTTTGTGGCCGCGCGATCCTTGACAATTTGATTGGTGGTCCAAAAACGGTTTCATCCACATAGAAGGTCAATGGAACGGTGGCCGGTCCCGAAAGCTTAGACGAGCGGATTCGAAACACTGAATTGGTCGCCGATAGCGTCGAGCGACTAATGTCGAATGAAGCAGAAATCGTGGAGTCGAATCCGATGAGGCTCAATTCGAACAGCTCATCCAGCGAGACCAAAAGGCAATTCTTTATGAAAAACTGGCGCCGTCGGAAATCAGCTTTCATCACTTTCCCTGCGCTGACGAGATAGGAATTAACGAGGACTCCAAAATTCGGCGGTCCAGTGGCTGTTCGCTTGGACATTAATTGGCGGCTGGACGTCCACTCGATCCAGCCGCGGAAGCTTGTGTTGTCGATCATCGGACCTTGCAGGTAGCAGTTGCGGAACGAAAAGCTGCCGTCACGTATGCTAAGAAACCAACGTGGCAGGGCTGCGTGCGACGTCGATGGAATGCTAAAGTTACCGTTAACGATTTCGAGCGATCCATTTTCCACCGTGATGAATGCGTTGTACCCGTCCTGGTCATTGAGCCGCTGTTTGAAAACTCTTGGCTCGACCGTTACAGGCATGGTGCCCGATCGCTTGAACCAAAGTTGAAGAGATTTGTTCCTCACCTCAATTAAGCTGGAGCGTTTGGACTTGAAATCTGAAGCGGTCACGATCACGGTTGTTCCGCTGGACCATTTCCGTTTGGACAAGAATTTTCCAAGATCTACTTTTGCCACGTCGACTCGAATGACATTGTCCGAGGGAGAATTGCCAATCACCGAATCGGGAGGCTTCGGACGATCAACTAGCCCCGCCGCTCTGGCTAACATGAATTTGGTGGGCGCCTGCAGAGCCTCGACAAAGCATCCCGGTCGACCGTCGTTAGACGCTTTGAGGCTGAATGCGTCAAGGGTTTCAGAATTGAGCGAGTTTAGGGCGAGTTTGGATAGCTCATCGATCTGAGTCTTCGGCCATGCGGTTTGTGTGAATTGTTCTTCTTCGACTGGTTTGTTCCACACGAGTTGCCAACTTTCCGCATCGCTAATACGCAACGAGTTGTTCTGCGCGGTCTGAAGCAGGTCGCTGCCCCAACCGCAAAAGAGAGAATTGGGGATCGCCCATTGTAGATTCTTGAACTGACTCTGGCCTTCCGAACGCAGTAGATTCAACGGCCATTTGGATAAAGACAACACTGCTGCCGAAGGTTTGTTATTTTTGTTTAAAGCAAACAGCGAGTTCACCGTGACCAGTGATGTCACAGGTGGATTGTTCGGATCAATACCGGGATCGAATTCGATAGCCGTTGCGTTTGTGTACACAGTCGTCGACACAAACCGCACAGTGCGCATTGGTCTTTCGCCTGAGTTCTGAACGAATTTGGTTTTTTGACGGTTCGTGACTGTCAAAACGGGCGCGTTCCGCACTGCGAACAAGCAGTTGCTAATGAGGCAATCAGTTGTGCATTGGTCGATTTTTATCGCCGCGAAGTGATGACCACGGAAATAAACCCGTTCCAGCAATACCCGCGTCTGCAGGTTGCGGTCTGTGTCTAAGCTGCCCACGGCCAACGCCGTCGTGTGTCTGGGACGGGTTCCGTGGACGATGAACGAACAATCGCGAACGGTCAAATTTCCCGAGTTGACGGCAAACATGGTTAATTCGTTATTGGCTGGATACGTGTGGGCGATTACGGCACAGTGCAACCCTTCCAAGGTCAGGGATCCGTTCGAGGTTCGAAACAAGACGTTTTTGGATTCAGTCTGACTGGGGACCAAAACGACTAATGGGCGTGCTTCATTTGATGACTTGACAACGACATGACCTCGGTTAGCGAGTTCGACTGGTCGAAGAAAGAATGGACCATTGCCAGCCAATTCGATGATTGCCCCCGCCTTCGGAATCTTTTGCAAAGCCTGATTCAACGTGTCGAAGTGCGATGGTCCGGGGGATCCAATTCCAACCGTCAGGAGATGAAGTTTGGTTGAGGACGGATGTGACGACGTAGGATCCTCAACCCACTCCGGATGGTACTTGCGCTCTCTATCTCTGGCATGCGCAACCAGCGCAGGCACACTGGGCTTCTGGTCGTTGCCATACGAGCTTTTACGCACTTTGATCCGATCCAAGGCGGCGGTGTTCCTGTCGATTTTTCGTTTGGTTGGCACTTCTGAACGCCCATCTTTGACCTGCGTAGCAGTCTTGTTCCAGATGTTATCACTCCTTGTTGCTGAGTTTTTTTCTCCATCTGGCTGACCGCTACCTTGTTCGTTGCTGTCGACGTTTGTATGCGAAAATGGATCGTTTGATGGGGGCGATTCTGAAGAAGTCGGTGTCGATTCGAACCGAGAGCTGATCCAGCCAAATAGAATGATCAAGCCGAAGATGACCGCGCCAATCACAGCACCAGTTTTAGGCTGAGTTTTTACTCTCGGCCGCTTGACATTTTTCGCGCCACGATTAACTAGGGGTGGCATTGACGTCACAGTCGAATTCGGAACCGTCAGTTGAGGACTTGTTTCCGTGTCGATGTAATCTGCATGATCGTCTAGAACTGTTAAAGGAGTCTCACTCGCCGTCGACTTGTGGTTGAGGTTCAGACTTTCCAATTCCTGAAGCAAACTCGCAGGGTTCTGAAAGCGCTCGTCGGGTGATTTGGCCATCATTCGTTTGATCACAGCCACCACCGACGCGGGAACATTCTTATTCGTGTTTCGTGGATCGGGTGGCGCCTTGGTTGCGTGTGCGTTCAGCTTGTTAACGATGCTATCTTCGGAAAACGGAGGGCGTCCTGTTAGCATGTGATGCCAGGTGCAGCCCAATGAATAGATGTCGCTACGCGTATCAGCCGACTGGCTGCTGCAAGCCTGTTCGGGTGCCATGTAATCGACCGTGCCCACAGTAGTGCCTGCACGAGTCACTCCGGATTCTGCTGCTTCATTGATCGAACGGGCCAACCCCATGTCGGTCAGCTTGACCGTCCCGTCGCGAGCGATCAATAAATTCGACGGTTTGATGTCGCGGTGGACAATGTCCTGCTTGTGCGCATGTTCGAGCGCGCGTGTGACTTGCTTGACGATATCTAGCGTGCGTCTGACTGGAAGAATCCCCAGCTTATTCACCAAATGGTGAACGTCGATGCCATCGACATATTCCAAAACCATGAACAAAGCCCCTTCAGCTTCGCCCGAATCGTAAACCGCAACGATATTCTCGTGATTCAAGTGAGCGGCTGCTTGCGCTTCGGATTCAAAGCGTTTGACAAGCGTTGGGTTCTTGGCTTTGCCTCTCGGAAGAACTTTCAGCGCGACTGTCCGCTTTAATTGGATGTCGCGAGCGAGAAACACGGCGCCCATTCCTCCTGCGCCGATTTTCTTTTCGATCAAATACTTCCCAAACGATTTCGGAGTGGCGCCTTTGACAACGCCTTGTACGTCCTCCGCAATTTTCTCTTCGCCGGACGCTTCCGAGTTGGACGCCATTTGCCACCTCAGATATGCTATCGCGTGATATTATCAGGCAGTTGAATAATCAGGCGCTGATCGTTGTCAGAAGTTGCACGGCCGATGAGTTTCTCCGTGTTGCTTGTTGTCCAACGATTCGTCGTAGTGGCGGCGGAAGAGAAAATCATCGTTTCGTGCAGAACCGAGGTTGAATCGGCGTCACCACTCCTTGCGGGGATTGAGTAGATCACTGACTGGGCATCGTGCCTGCCACGATGTGTTCGAATTGTAGCACGTCGGATATTGCGTAGTCAAAACCCAGTTCATGAAATCTGGCGAGAGGATTGTGGCATAGGTGACTTTGTCGAAGTGGCTCCAGCCGCGTGGCCGATGTGTCATCGCCTTGTTTGCGGTTCATCGACCTGTCGCCAATAGAGCGCCGACCAGCACGTCGTAGAATGCGTGGCATCCGACCGTGATTCCGAAACCACGGATTAAGAACAAACCGGCAAAGAATAACCCGGCAAACGCGCGAAACGTAAAGCTGAAGAGGGAAAACTGGTCCGCTGACGAGCCGATGTAATGGGCTAAAGAAAACAGTAGGCTGGTCGACAGTACTGCCAATAGAGCGGCCCATTTTTCGGGTAGCAGCAAAATACGGAATGCGGCATAGCCCACTGGCAACAGACATAGGCGAAACATAAATTCCTCGTAGACGCCGGCACCGACAAAGCTGATGATTCGCGCGACCGCTAAACGGCCGGCAATAACAACCGCTGGCTCGCCGTGCGCATGACTCGCCATCGAAAAGACACTGATTTGCACCTGTTGAAAGATCAAATCTTGTAGTTGGCCCAGTACGACTAGGCCAAACGCAAACAATAGACTTTCGGCAAACATTCCCACAAGAGTATCGCTCGAGATATTCCAGGGGTACTGGCCCCACATGTGCCAGACGAGCAATATGGCGACAACGAGAATCGGCAAAAGAAATACGTAATCAAAACCAGCTTGGTACAGCCAACTGCGCATCCAATAGTCCGCACCGTTGCGAATTGTAGCCCGACTTTCGCTTCTCAACCAAAGAACACCGGCTTCATACAGAACCAATAAAGGTAGGAGGAAGACTAAGCATGATAATGGTTGGCGGGTCTGCGACCAGTAATCGGTGGACCGATGGACCGTGCTAATTGCAAATTTCGGACTCATGAAGGTTATCTGGTAGGTTAGGTTACTAGTGAATCAGATGACGTCGCCATCTTGAAAATCGGGCCTTTTGCGGCTGGACTCAGCGGTCTGGTGGTATTCGGTTGAGTGGACGTATTCGGAGTGGGAACCGTGAAAGCCAATTGCGAGTCGTCCGCTCGATGGTGTTGATGCTCGTGCAAATGATCGCTATGGAACCAAACTGCTTTGCTATCGGTGGTGCAAGGTGAGGAGATACGTTGTTCCTGTCCGACGGACTTCAAATGGTCAAAAAAACCAGGATCTTGGCGATTAAGCAGTCGTTCGATCAAAACGAGGTCAAGCGAGATCTGCTTTGCTTCTCGGCGAAGCTTAAAGACAGTGGGAAACCAGGCGTTTTGACGTTGGCCGATTCCAGCGTGTTCGTCTTCGATCGGGTAGACAACATCGTCTAGTAATTCGACAAAGCGCACGAAAGTTGTTTGCATGCGTCGAATCAATTGCTCGAATCGACCGCGAAGAGGATTGAACTCGGTTACGACGAACCTGGAGTCAAAGTCCAAAAAGCTTTGTCGCTGTTGCTCGAGTTTGCGCGACCAGCCATCCAAGGCCAGTAAGTGACGGAGATTGTCTTCACGAAAGATGTCTTGCACGTTACTCCCCAAATCAGCGAGCCGTCCGATCTTTTGGTCTAGATGGTTCACGAACACCGCTGTATCGGAGGGGGACCAACTTTATGGTACGTGCTTCAGCGGCCGATCGCCTGCATGACCGAAGCTACTGCTGCTTACGCGATCACGCGAGTCGGTTGACACGATCGCGTGTCTCGTTCCTGCAACATCTGAACCTGCTCTGACAGTGAAAGGAGTTGGGTGGCCAGTTTTTTCTGAACATCTAGCAGCAGTTCAGCGGCTTCTGAATAGCTGGCTTCGCGATGAGACAACCGCTGCGCACGTCGTTCCAGTTCGCCAGGGAACAGGTTCAGTTGTTGCAGCACGCTCTCCAAGTCTTTGAGTGATTCGGACCCTGGTGTTTGCGGTAGACTGGCGATTTGTTGGAGCGTCGTCAAATTGTCTCGAGGAGTTCGGATGGTTCGGTTTGATGCCTTGACTGGTTGCAGAAATTGTCTGTCGGAAATCTGTTTATGTGAGGATGTCCGAGCCTCAACCGTTTGAATCAATGCTTTCGCTCCCAGATTGCGCCGAGCTTCGAATTGGTCGACCAGTTCTTGATCCTTTTCCAGTAGTTCGACCAACTCGCTGACCGCAACCGTAAGTTCAGAAACATCCGGATCTAACTCAAAATCCGTGTTCGATTTCAAGATAGACGGTTCCTCAGGGCGTTTGATCCGTTCGGTCTGGTGCTGGGACGGTGTCGTTGTTCTTCGCACAACAAAAGCAAACGAACCAATTTCAATATGGTCGCCTTCGTGGATCACCACACACTCTTTGACTTGTCCATTCACCTGCAATGGTGGAGTGAATGCAAAGGCCTCCAGGAGAAGCTCATCATTCTCGAAGCGAATCATGCTGTGAAGAATGGGAGTTTTGTCACCTCCCAGTCGTAGGTCGCAATGTTCGCCTGAGCCGATTAAGAATCGATCTGTTGAAATTGGCCGCTGAGGAAACTTAGTCCGGCCACGGCAGATCTCCAGACAAAGGCTGGGCAGGTTTTCAAACGAAATTCTTTGGGAACTGTCGGCAACGGGGACGTGACGCTCGGCAGAACTTGACATCGTGTACCTGTTTGAGAAGAAGAGGAAGGCAGAGAGTAAACGAAGATGGTTTGATACCGGGCTAGACGAAAAACACTATATAGATGATTTCGACAAACCGATTCAGTCGGCATGAATCAAAGGTTGACGAACTTTATCTCAGAAAATCGTAAAGGCCAGATAAGACACACCGATATGTTCCGGTCGCGTAAAATGGGAAATAATACTTGATCGCGATGTGTGTCAAATTGGCGGAATTGCGCAATGACGTTCGATTACGATGCTGGTTAGCATGGCGCAAATACTGAATTGGCCAAGTTGCTCGGAATGCTTGGAACCCACACGACCGGCGGAGCCGGTCACGATGGTGCTATGGCCTGGCCATTGCGAGCATGCGGCGAGCGCGTTCCTGGTCACGCTCTTTTTCAGAAAATTCCGTTTCGGTTGTGGGGACTCGAGCCGAAGCGGCAATGAGTCGCTCATCGGCTTCCTGGCGGTCGATCTCAGTTGCGATTATTGTCTGGTTGGTTAGGATCGTGACGATGGTACCTTTGACCTGGACAAAGCCTCCATCGACGAAGTAAGAACGTTCGCCGTCGGTGCCAGTTGCCTTCAATTCACCGTAGCCCAGTCGACCGATCATTGGAGCCCGTTCGGGCAGGATGCCAATCTGGCCATCGTATAAAGGAAAGCACAACGATTGGACTGAGTCATCGAAGACCGTCGTTTCCGGTGTGACGACTATTAAGCGGAGTTCTTTGGCGGACGCCATCGGCTAGAGTTCCTCTTGCATTTTCTTTGCCTGTTCGGCAGCTTCTTCGATCGTGCCGACGTACATGAACGCGCCTTCCGGCAAGTGATCCCATTTTCCATCGCAGAGCTCTTCGAAACTGCGGATTGTTTCCTCGCGTGGTGTGATGTTTCCTGGTTTGCCCGTAAACGCCTCGGCGACAAGAAATGGCTGCGACAAAAAACGCTCGATTCGGCGCGCCCGGTGGACGATCCGTTTGTCTTCTTCGCTGAGTTCATCGACACCCAGGATGGCGATGATGTCTTGTAATTCACGGTACCTTTGCAGAGTCTGTTGCACGCGTCGGGCAACTGCGTAGTGGCGTTCTCCAACATATTGAGGATCGAGGACGCGGCTGGATGAAGCCAACGGGTCAATGGCCGGATAGATTCCTTTCTCGGAAATGCGGCGCTCCAGGTAGACGAAAGCATCCAAATGTGAGAATGCTGTGGCCGGAGCCGGATCAGTCGGGTCGTCGGCTGGGACATAGACTGCCTGCACACTGGTGATTGCGCCGCTCTTAGTCGACGTGATGCGTTCTTGCAATTCACCTAATTCGGTGCCGAGTGTTGGCTGATAGCCCACCGCACTGGGCATACGGCCCAACAGTGCAGACACCTCGCTGCCCGCCTGCGAGAAGCGGAAGATGTTGTCGATAAACAGCAGTGTGTCGGTGCCTGTGGCATCGCGGAACCACTCGGCCATGGTCAGAGCAGATAGCGCGACTCGCAAGCGAGCGCCTGGAGGTTCGTTCATTTGGCCGAAAACCATGGTCGTCTGTTCGATGACCGATCGGCCGGTATCGCCGATTTCGGTTTCTTGCATTTCCAACCACAAGTCGTTGCCTTCGCGTGTGCGTTCGCCCACACCGGCAAACACGGAATAGCCACCGTGAGCACTGGCGATACGAGCGATCAACTCGGTCAGGATGACTGTCTTGCCCAATCCGGCTCCGCCAAACAAGCCCGCTTTCCCGCCACGGACAAACGGCGTTAGGAGGTCAATGACTTTGATACCGGTTTCGAAGACTTCGGTTTTGGAACTCAATTCATTCAGTGGCGGCGGCTCGCGATGGATCGGCCAAAACTCTTTCGCGGCGACTTCGCCGCGTCCGTCGATCGGTTCGCCTAGTAGGTTAAACACTCGGCCCAATGTCTCTGTACCGACCGGGACGGCCAACGGTTTGCCTGTGTCGACCACATCCATGCCGCGGACCATGCCATCAGTGGACCCCAATGCAACACAACGGATCCGTCCACCACCCAAGTGCTGTTGGACTTCGCCTGTAACCTTGACTGGAACGCCTTTGGTTTTGGCGTCAATTTTCAGAGCGTTATAGATATTCGGCAGGTTTTCTTCCGAGAATTCGGCATCGAACGTTGATCCGATGACTTGGGTCACATGACCGACGTTTTGTTCGGTCGCAGTTTCTGTTGTCGCCATTGTTTCGTCTCCAATCCTGTAGGTCGGCTTTTCCAGGCTGACCTGTAGCCTCGAAAAAGTCGACCTACAAAAGAGTCATACGTTGTCTGTGTGTTGTGCTTGTGGAACAGGAATTTTCCCTGCCAGGCAAGCTGGAAGCCCGTCCCACAATTTATTCTAAAGCGGCCGCGCCGCCGATAATTTCGCTTAATTCGGAAGTGATTTGGGTTTGTCGTGCTCGGTTGTATTGCATCGAAAGAGTATCGATCATCTCACCCGCATTTTCGGTTGCTCCTTTCATCGCGATCATTCGAAAGATTTGTTCACTGACAGCAGCGTCCAGGAAACACTTGAATAGCCTCGCCTTGAACGAGGCCGGAACGATCTCCTCAAGAATTTCCTGGGCCGACGGCAAGAATTCGTATTCGATTTGCGGACCGCTTTCTGCGGCCGGTTCGGATTCATTGTCAAGGTTTCCAATGGGCAACAGCGTCTCCAGCACAGCGACCTGACGCGACGACGACAAAAATCTAGTGTAGGCCACGTCCAGTCGGTCCAGCTTTCCGGCGGTATACAAATCGATGTAGCGACTGGCCAATTCGTCGACTTCATCAAATGTGGGTTTTTCCTCAAGATGAGTGAACTGTCGGTCGACGGTTTGGTCTTGAAACCGCATGTACGCTAGTCCTCGCTTGCCCGATACTTCGAGGCTTAGGTTTTGGCCAGCCTGTTGAGCATCCTTGATGCGAGAGATCACCAACCGCAGAACCCCGGCGTTATAACCGCCGCACAGGCCGCGGTTCGAGGTCAGCGCCAGCACAATACAGTGGTCTTCCGGTTTGCGCGTCTGCAGCAGTGGATGCGTGAATGTTAAAGCCGTTGCGGACAAGTCGGCGACGATTTCCGCAATTTTCTTCGTGTAGGCCGCCGCTTCGGTTGCACGGTCCATGGCCTTCTTGAAACGCGCCGTCGCGATCAACTCCATAGTCCGCGTAATTTTGCGGATGTTACGGACCGCTTTCAGTCGCTTGACGATTGCTCTCGCTTTGGCCATGTTTCGCTTCGGCTTCAGAGTCTGAGGGCGCGTTCCCTCGTTAGTGGTTCAAGGTCAGTTATTGATGATGGAGAAGGAACGGAAAAACAGCTTGCTGCATGGCAACGCATAGCAATGCTCCGAGGCAGACAAATAGAATTGCCTTACAGCTAACGAGTTTCCTGACGTTTATGGCTTTCTCCAATTCATCCACTCTTTAGTTTCACATATTGAACTGCGAACATTAGCTGTGGGTTGTCATTTCGACGATCAGGTGCTTGCCGCAGTTGGTTGCTCTTTAGTTTCTAACTGGAATCCCCGCTTGAACTCGTCAAGTGCGGATTTTAACTCGTCAACTGAGTCGTCATTCAATTCCGCGAGCTTGATCAAGTTGTCACGGACCTCGGACTTTTGTTCTTTCATAAATTGCAGCAATTCCTTTTCAGCGCGCGAGGTCTGGCTAGCGGGAATATCATCGAAGTAACCGTTCGCGCTGGCGAAAATGCTGATGACCTGGTCAGCGACGTGCATTGGTTCGTACTGTGGTTGTTTCAGGATTTCGACCATGCGGTAACCGCGATCCAGTTGAGCCTGTGTCGCCTTGTCCAATTCGGTGCCCAATTGAGCGAATGCTTCCAGTTCTCGGAACGCCGCTAGGTCCAACCGCAAGCTGCCGGCAATTTTCTTCATGGCCTTGTTTTGCGCGTTGCCGCCGACACGGGAGACGCTAATGCCGACGTTGATGGCCGGACGCACTCCCGCGAAGAACAGGTCCGGTTCCAGATAAATTTGGCCGTCGGTGATGGAAATAACGTTTGTCGGGATGTACGCCGAAACTTCGCCTTCCAGTGTTTCAATGATCGGCAAAGCGGTCATTGAGCCGCCGCCCAATTCATCGCTAAGTTTGACAGCCCGTTCCAGCAACCGGCTGTGACAGTAAAAGATGTCGCCCGGATATGCCTCGCGACCGGGCGGGCGCCGCATCAATAGCGACAGTTGCCGGTAGGCCTGGGCCTGTTTCGACAGGTCATCGTAAATCACAAGTGTGTGCTGGCCCTGATGCATGAAGTGCTCCGCCATCGCCGCTCCAGCGTAAGGGGCGACATACTGCAACGGTGCAGGATCGCTTGCGGACGCTGCGATGACGATCGTGTAGTCCATTGCACCGTGTGTCGTTAGTAAATCAACAACCGCCGCAACGTTGGCGGATCGTTGTCCACACGCTACGTAAATGCACGTGACATTGCCGTCCTTTTGGTTGATGATTGTATCCAACGCTATCGTCGTCTTCCCGGTCTTGCGGTCGCCGATGATCAATTCTCGCTGACCACGGCCGATGGGAGTCATCGAATCAATTGCTTTGATACCGGTCTGCAAAGGTTCTTTCACCGGCTGCCGACCAGCCACACCCGGTGCGATCGTCTCGATCGGACGACGCTCGGATGCCACGATCGGTCCCTTGCCGTCCAACGGTTTGCCCAGCGGATCGACCACTCGGCCGATCATCGCTTCGCCGACCGGAACCGACAGTAATCGACCCGTACATTTGACTTCGTCACCTTCGTGGATGTCCAGATAATCGCCAAGAATGATGATGCCTACGGAGTTCTCTTCGAGGTTGAATACCATCCCTTGGACGCCACTTGGGAACTCGACCATTTCACTGGCCATGGCGTTGGACAAGCCGTAACAGCGGGCGATGCCGTCGCCTACTTCCAGCACGCGACCCACTTCGCTCGTTTCGATACTGCCGCGAAAGTCTTCAATCTCCTTCTGGATGACTGAAGCGATCTCGTCCGCTTTGAATTTCATGGAGACTCCTCTTACACAATCGGTCTTGAAGTTGTTTTAATCGGTTCTTCAAGGAACCGTCATAAACTGTATTGTCCACGCGAATCACTAAGCCACCTAATAAAGCTGGGTTGGTCTGTGTTTCCAGGATCGGATCGAAGGAGAATGTTGCATCCAAACGTGTCTGCACGTCATGCAAAGCCGCCTCTGATAGAGGCCGAGCGCTTAAGACTTGTACGCGCTTGCGACCGGTCCGACTCTCGTGTAACAGCCAGCTTTCACTCAGAATTAGGGGCAATAATTCCAATCGCTCGTGGCGGGCTAGTGTCCTGAGAAAGTTGGTGAACAACTCGGTTCCCAACGGTGCAACGACGCGGTCGATCATAGCCAGTTTGTCGTCGCGGCTGACGATGTCGGATAACAAGATGTTTCGAAACTCAGGATTTTGTTCAAGCACGTCGTCCAAGAACGATGCCAATTCCTCCAGCACACCGTCGATCCCGACCGATTCCGCCACGTTCAAAAAAGCGTTCGAATAAACGTGCGCAATGGCCTGAGCACTGGGATCTTCCAGCACATGGACCATTCGGGTCTTCACCTTCGAATGATCAGCCATACGCAGTGCCAGACTTGTTATTTGCGATCATCAACTTGAAATTCCCATTTTGTCCGACTGTTGCGATACCTGTTGCAGTGCCTCGTCGATCAAGCGGTCCTGGTCACTGTCGGTCAGACTTCGGCCCAGAATGTGCTCGGTGGCATTGGCCACTTGCACTGCCATATGATCGAACAATTCCTTCAGAGCTTGATCGCGAGATCGCTCGATTTCGTCGATCGCCTGTTGCTTGGTCGTTTGGGCTTCGCGTTGGGCTTCGGCGATAATTTCGTTCTTGGTGTGGTCGGCGTCACGGCGAGCTTCAGTCAGGATTTCGCGGATTTCGTCCTGGACCTTATCCAACTTGTCCGCATGTTCGGCCAGCATTTGCTCGCCCCTGATCCGAACTGATTCGGCATCGGAAATGTCTTGCCGAATTTGAGCTTCCCGCTTGTCTAGCCCTTCAATTAACGGTCCCCACGCAAACTTCCACAGCACAAGTACGAATACGACGAAGACGGTAAGTGACCACCAAGCCAAGTCGGGCTCGTATTCAAGCGGAGCTCCCTTTTCGTGGCCACTTTCTTTGGCGTTTTCGTCCGCGTGATGTGCTGTCGTCGCAGGCTCGTCTGCAGCGAAAATTGGCGTGAATTCCGCTATGGTCAAAACGATGCACGAAACTATTGTCCACCAGCCATAGGTCAGCAGATTGCGCATTAACACACACCTTTAGAAAATTGCTTTCATCAAGAGTCGCCGCGTCCAAACGGCCCAACTATACCGTCCAATAGTTTCCACGAATGATACAAATCACCAGTGCGAAAAGGGTGACACCTTCGATTAGAGCTGCGGAAATAATCATCGCGGTCTGAATCGGACCGGAAACTTCGGGTTGGCGAGCCATGCTCTCCACAGCGGAAGCCCCGATCTTGCCGATCCCATATCCGGCACCGATGATGACAACACCCGCACCGATCGCGCCAGAAAAATGTGTTCCTCCGTCTTGCGCCAACGCAGGTACGGCCATCGTAAAGAAAACACAGATTGTAAAGAAGGCAGTGCGAAAACTTGGGCTCACGTTTCGATCTCCTGTTCTGCTTGGTTTAGAAGGCCCCGAGCCTCTTATGTGAAATGACTGAAAGCTCTCAGTCGTGACACAAGGTATCGGATCTACAAGAGTCCGACGCTCGGCCTTATTCAAACAATTATCGTTGAAGCAATAACTAATTCGACATGCCGAAACTCGCCTAATGAGGATGAATTGCCATTGAAATAAACACCGTCGTAAGGAATGAGAAAATATATGCTTGTAGGAAAGCGACAAATAATTCTAACGTACTGATGGCAACTTGAGCCAATACGCTTGCGGGAGCAACGAGGTAAAACAAGCTCGTGTCGGCAACACCTTGTGCGGCGATAAAAGTCAGAAGAACAAATATTACTGTGTGGCCGGCCATGATATTTGCAAACAAACGTACGGCCAAAACGCTGTGCTTGATGAAAAGTGACAATAGTTCGATCAGCCAGATAAAGGGTACCAGCACAACCTTCATTGCGGCGGGAATGTCCATGCTAGGTACTAACGATAGCCAGAAATTCACTGGTCCGACTTCCGTCGAGCCGCTGATAACAACTGCACTGAACGCGACAAGTGCCAATGCTCCTGTCACATTGATGTTGCCAGTGGCCGCACCAAGCCAGGGGATCGCGCCGAGCAGGTTGCAGAAGAGAATGTAAAAAAAACACGACCACACAAATGGGAGATACTTGTCCGCTGGATGCCCGCCTCGGACAATTTGCGAATGTCCTTGCGACGGATTGGTAGGTGAATGTTCTGTGCCTTCGTGGCCGTGATGCCCCCCACCGATCGTTGGTCGGACCATATTGTCGCGGATAAACAGTGCCAACATTTCCCAGAAATTCCACCAGCGACCTTGTGCTGGCTCACCGGATCGAATTCGTCGTGCCAGTCCTTTGAAAATCAATAAGGCAGCGATGAAAGCAACGAGCTGCAGAACCATGAATTTGCTCAGCCCAAAGGGGACGGGAATTTCACCGCCATAACCCATAATTTTGGGGAGCTCAAACGCATGGCTGTCTCGGACGTGATGGAAAACGTCGTCGTGACCGGTTGCCATCTCCGTTGTCATCCTCAGCAATCGTGTGCCCTATGCGGAATGCTGTTTGACCAAGATCAATGTCTCGACCAAGAGCATTGCTAAATAGAACACGATGATCCAAATGTGAAATTCCCGGGGGCCGAGGTCTGTTCGCATTGACTGGACGATCATTACCACCGCAACGACAAACAGCAGCCGCATCGCTGTTCCCAACAACACGACAGTACCCTGATTATCCGCAACACGATACCGCGAGACTAAAAAAAAGAACAGCCAACCTGGCAGCAAACAAATCACCGCTGCGTACGAGAGGCCTTCCAACCCCTCAGCGTCGGCCAGAGACCATGCGGGGCCAGCCAGCAGTAACCACAACCCGGCTGTGACGACTGCCAGCCGACCGCATTGACTTGTCGTTGTTTGTAAACTGTCTTTGTAATCGTTCAAGACGAATCGATGTGTTTGTTTCGATGATTCTTCTTACCACCCGCTCCTGCCATTTGAAGCAGGTGAAATGTTCCTGTTGCGAAACCAATGATGACCCCGCAAACCATCATCCAAGGCTCCATCCCCCATTGATCGGGTTGGTCCAGGTAATAACCTAACGTTGCTGGTAGGACCATCATCAACGCCACTGTCGTGATTTGGGTGATCCACTGCATGGCGACGACCAAAGGAGGTCGGTCATCCTTGGACAGACCAGACACAACAGCCCCTCGTATTACGGAATACTGCACAAATCGCACAGAACTCGGCGGTTAGTCTATTCCGTGTCTTTCGGATTGTCAAAGGCTATATTAAGGTCATCTCGGTTTTCCCAGAACTGAATTTCGAAGTTCTCAGAACTGAGGAAATTTCCAGATTCCCATGCATCGAGGCTAGAACAATTTGAGTCGTTGATTCACTGTTGATTGAGCCAAGGCATTTCAGGAAACAATTATTAGGATGAAACAGCGAAGCGCATCGTGTAAAATTACCACATAGTTTCGTTATTTTTTCCAACCGGGGCAACTGGGACGGATCACATCAGCGATCGGCGAGGCCGACAGATTTATCGGAGCGATTGCAGAAATTTCCATGTTGACTTCACAACACATTTTCTCGGCGGCGACTTTCCGTTGCCGTTGACTCATTTAGGTGAAATCCTAACGATGTAAGATACCGTTTTTCCTGTCGCCCTGCTTCGCGAGCGGCTCGCATTGTCAAGATTGGCCTTTTTTACACAAGTGAAGCATATTTATAATTTGAAGTAATTCAATAATAAGTGAGACGTTAGGATTCGACGGAGGTTCTCGAATGCATCGTTGGAACTTGAGTTCAAATTGTGCAAATTTTCTAACAGTGGGCTTCGTTGTCGCGTTGGCGTGTTGCTTCGTCAGCTATTCGACTGAAGTGGCTGCCGCACGGAGACCGTCGTCGAACAAGAAGACAGCCTCTGCGAAGAGGCGTTCAGTGGCGAAGAGAGGGGCGTCGACGAGGGTGGAGAGGACCAAGAGCTCGCGGAATTCGGAACCATTCACGACCGGGTGGTCAGATACGATAATCGAGTTTATCAACAGGCAAGTGCGACAAGCATGGGAAGAGAAAAAGATTCAGTCGTCACCGGTGGCCGACGATGCTGAGTGGCTGCGGCGAGTGTATTTAGACATCGCGGGTTGTATTCCTCCGGCCGAGGTTGTAGAGAAGTTTTTGGCTAACAAAGACAAAGCGAGGCGGTCCAAGATGATCGACTCGTTGTTGGATGATTCCGCCTACGTGCGCAATTGGACCACGATCTGGACCAACCTGTGTATCGGCCGCCAGACACCTCGGCGGACCAGCCGGCGGGCGATGCAGAAGTTCTTCCGTGAGGCGTTCGCTAAGAACCGGTCGTGGAACGTGGTAGTGCGTGACTTGGTGACGGCGGAAGGACATTTCGAGGAGAACGGCGCGGTCAACTATCTGCTAGCTCAGATGACCATGCGGGACCAAGGCGTGCAAGCGACAGCCAAGACGATTCGGTTGTTCATGGGGATTCAGGTTCAGTGCACTCAGTGCCATGACCATCCGACCAACGATTGGAAACAAGATCAGTTTTGGCAGTTCAACAGTTTCTTTCGTCAGATGCGTCGGGTGGATCACCGGCAGTACGATCCAAATACGGGTCGAATGGTGGATGATTTTTCAGAATTGGTGCGTCGAGACTTGGCTGAGGAGGGCGTATTTTTCGAGAAACGGAGTGGTTTGATGCAGATCGCATATCCGTTTTTTTTTGACACGGAAGTGGATCCGTCTGTGGGATTGGACCGTCGCACGGAGTTGGCCAAGCTCATGGTCGCGGGTGGCAGGCCGTATATAGCCATGGCGTTCGTGAATCGTCTGTGGAGTCACTTTTTTGGTTACGGGTTCACTCGACCAATCGACGACATGGGCCCTCACAATTCACCGTCGCATCCCGAGCTGTTAGAGCGATTGGCGATGGAATTCGTCCAGAGTCGCTACGATGTGAAGCAGTTGATCCGCTGGATCACGAACAGCAAAGCATACAACCTAACTAGCCGAGTGACTCGAACAAACCAAATCGACAACCCGGCGGCGGGCGAAACTGCGTTGTTTAGCCACATGTACGTGAAGTCGATGGAAGCGGAGCAGTTGTACGATTCGTTGATCATTGCCACGGGCGCGCATATGTCGGGGCGGTCGAGTTGGGATCAGTCGGAACGGCAGCGGCAGCAGTGGCTGCGTCAGTTCGTGATAGCCTTTGGGACGGACGAGAACGACGAAACGACGATGTTCAACGGCACAATCCCTCAGGCATTGATGATGATGAATGGACAATTGATCCAGAATGCGATCAGCGCCAAGAAAGGCAATTTTTTGCACTCGACCCTGTCCGGCAAAGGCAGTGACGCAGTGAAAATCCGCAAGTTGTACTTGGCCACGCTCAACCGATACCCAAGCCGTCGCGACACGTTGTCGGCCACTAAACTAATCCGGTCGCGGTCGAACAAGCTGGACGCTTATCAGGACTTGTTTTGGGCGTTGTTGAACTCGAACGAATTCATTTTCAATCACTAAAGGAGGGACCTTCAATGATTCTTCCGACTCCTCACGGCATGAATCGTCGCCATTTCATGCGTCACTTGGCGAGCAGTGCGGCGACGTTGCCGGCGCTACAGTTTATTTCTCAATTGCAGGCTCACGCGGTCGAAGTTCAGAAGAGGCAGAAAGCGTGCATCCTGATGTGGATGGGGGGTGGTCCGCCGACGATCGACATTTGGGATCTGAAACCGGGCAGCAAGAACGGTGGCGAGTTCCAGCCGATCAACACGAATGTCCCTGGTATCCAAATCTGTGAGCACATGCCGAAGACGGCGATGGTGATGGACAAGCTATCACTGGTGCGTTCGATGAGTACTCGGGAAGCGGACCACGGTCGGGGCCGCTACTACCTGCACACGTCGTTTGTGCCAAACCCGACGGTAGTGCACCCAACGTTTGGTAGCGTGGTGAGCTATGAATTGGGGACGAAGCGGGATGAACTGGATATTCCGGCGTTCGTGTCAGTGAACGCTCCTAGCGGCAGTCCGGGCTATCTCGGCGCGTCGCACGCTCCGTTCGTGGTGGGCTCGAACGGCCAAATCCGCAACGCAGATATGGGGAAGGATAAAGACCGTCTGCGCCAGCGTTTGGCTATGATGAATGTGATCGAGACGAACTTCATCAACTCGAACCGTGGCGAGTTGCCCAAGTCGCACAAGGACATCTACAAGAAGTCGGTGAATTTGATGACGTCTGAGCAGATGCAGGCGTTCAAGATCGATCAAGAACCGCCGAAGGTGAGCGAGGCATACGGAGCGAACAACTTTGGCCGGGGCTTGTTGATGGCTCGTCGTTTGGTTGAGACGGGCGTTCCGTTCGTCGAGGTCGGTATGGGTGGTTGGGACTTGCATGCGAACGTGTTTAATGCGCTCGAGACCCAGCGATTGCCACAGTTGGACCAAGGCATTGCGGCGTTGACTCAGGATTTGAGTCAGCGAGGCATGTTGGACGACGTGGTGCTGGTGTGGATGGGCGAGTTTGGCCGCACGCCGAGGATCAACCAAAACGTGGGACGCGATCACTGGGCGAGAAGTTGGACGGTAATGATCGGTGGTGGCGGCTTAAACTACGGCCAAGCTATCGGCGAAACGGACGGCGACGGTGTCAGCGTCGTAGGCAAGAGTTACCTACCGGGCGACATCTGGGCCACGGCATCATATGCCTTAGGTATTCCAACCACGCGCATGCACACGTCGAAGCGAGGCCGTCCCATGAAACTTATCAACGGCGGCGTGCCGATCAAAGAGTTGATTGACTGATGGTCGGGTCAATTACTGGTCAGCTGAGTTTGGGAGTTGGGCGGTTATGCGCAGCGTGTCTTTGAGCGGATTGGAAATCGAAGCATTGAGCAATTGTACGACCTCGGTGTGGAGCTGACGGAGCAGGTGGCTCGTCTTTTGTGACGAAACGAGCTGCGCGGCCGCACTGAGCACTTGAAATCTCAGCATGTTTACGATTACACGACACTGATACGGATTAGCAGCTCACTCGGTTGTAACGCCGGAGCGTGTCCATTGGCCGTCTATCAGTCGCCACGTATTGTCGTCGGGGCTTTTATCTCGCAAAAGTGGCGGCAGGCGGTGAGGGCGGACGTTGTCGTAGCACTGCAAGCTGGTGAAGCGATGGATTGAGGTCGGGATGCCGACCGCTGTAAATGCCGGATGGCCGGTCGCCGGGAACGGGCCGCCGTGGTTCATGGCTGCCGAGACAGCAACGCCTGTCGGCATCCTATCATTCAAAAGGCGACCAACACGTTGGCGAAGGGTCGGAACGATTCGGTCATACAGGGCGTCGTCATTGCCATTTGTGTCGCTGTAGACGCAGCCCGTCAGGTTACCTTCCAATAGTTCGGCGATTTCGAGCATCTGGTCCGCGTCCTTGGCCAGGACGAACAGTGAACCGTTGCCAAAGGCCTCAGTTTGCAGAATTTCGGATTTTGAGACAAATGTGTCGCCGTCAACTTCCAGCAACGTGTTTTCGTAGCAATACCCGTTGCCTTTTCCGGCGTTCCCACCAACGACTACAACAGCGCCTTCTCGTGTCAATGTGTCGATACTTTGTGTGAAGTGGGACTGCACGCTTTCGTTCAACAGTGTGCCTACAGGCGACTCGTCGAATCGCTGCTTTGCCGTTTCCACAAACCTTCGGGCATTTTTACCTGCTTGGAGGATCACCAATCCCGGCTTCGTGCAGAACTGTCCGGTTCCCATCAGGCAGCTCGTCGTGAATTCATCAGCGACTTGGTTTAATCGTTCGTCCAATGCGCCTGGTAGAATAAAAACCGGATTGATACTGGAAAGTTCCAGGTAGATCGGCTTGCCGGCTTTGTCGGCCGACTCTTTCAGTACGAGTCCCGTGCCGCGAGCCCCAGTGTAACCGGTCGCTCCGATCAGTGGATGCGAGACCAAGCGACACCCGTCTTCGTGGTTGGTGCGATAAATCAGTTGAACCATGGCCGGGGGCATGTCGGTTTTCTGGGTTGCATGAAAAGCCGCTTCGGCAAACAGCCGTGTTGTGCCGGGATGCGATGAGTGTCCTTTCGCAATGACTGGATTGCCTGCCGCGATAGCTGCCGCAAAATCTCCGCCGGCGATACTGTTAAACGCAAATGGGAAGTTGTTGGGTCCAAATACGGCAACGGGTCCAATCGGTCCATAAATGGATCGGATGTCGGCCTTAGTGTCGATGGTCGGCATGGTCCACGACGCTGTTCGCGCGGATGTGGCCGCCTGACGCAATTGGCCTGTAGTGCGAGGCAGTTCCACATCCTGCAATCTCGGCGAGCTCGGTAACGCTGTTTCCTTATGAGCCATGTCGACTAGTTGATCAGTACGTTCTTCGATGCAATCTGCGTACTTATCAAGAAAGTTGGCAAACCGATCACCTGGCCATCCCCGCGTGTGCTCCGAGGCGGCCACGGCAGCCTGTAAGGCTTTTTCAATTTCGGTCCATTCGCTGACTGGATACTCGTCCGTTACTGCTTGTTTCGTCATCGGGTTGGTCGCCTGGAAACTTTTCGTTCCCGTTGACGCAACCCATTGCCCGTCAATCAGAATTGGTTGAACACACATGATGAATTGTCTAGTCTCTCAGTTTAATCTGGTTGTTCGGCTGACATGGTAGTCATTTTACCGTGCAGCGGTGGTTCCCACAATTCCGCGTCGAAAGACGTGGGTAGACTCAATACCATAGCATACGGAAGCATACGGAATCGAAAGAGTTTGTTGATAGCGGTGACGGCAAGGCGAATTGACCCAAGTTTTCGCATACTTACAATGGATGTGAGCAAAGCACCACTAAATAGTTCAAACTATGTCGTGTGGTGTTTCAGTTGGAGCTGAGAATGGCAGTCAGAGCAGTGTATGTGACGTTTTTTATTGCGGTCTGTGCCGTCGTCGTCATGATTTGGTTAGTTCGAGGCGATGATGCAAAGTTGATCACCAATTACGATCCGGGATCGAAGCGAGACATTGATGCTCCAAAACCTTCTCCGACGGGACCGCATCCCAAGGTAGTTGTCGACACGACAGTTCACGATTTCGGGACGATGCAATTCAATGAGAAGGGTAGTCACATTTTTACAGTGAGCAATCAAGGTCGAGGCCCGCTGATACTGAGATCAGGGGAATCGACATGTAAGTGTACAATCGGAAAGTTGGCAAAAAAAACATTGCAGCCTAGTGAGTCGACTGAAGTCGAGTTGTCGTGGGACACGAGAACTGCCATAGCTTCGTTTGAACACAGGGCCAGAGTACTGACAAACGATCCAAATCAATCGGATATTCGTTTCACCATTAAGGGAATCGTTCTCAGGACGCTTATCGCAACACCTGGTGAAGTGTGGAAGGTTGTGAATAATTCAGAGGGTAAGCCGACGAAAGCTACTGGCACTATTCATTCAGAAGTTCTGAAAGAATTTCAAGTTCTAAACATTAACACGTCAAATCCATTGCTCACCGTTACATGGAGGAAACTGATTGAAAGGGAACTCGCTCTACTGGCTCAAACAGCGAAATTTGAAGTCAATCCTCAAGAGGTGACGAAGATAGAACAACTTGAGGAGGCGTCAGACAAGGAGATCAAGTTTGGCTATAAGATTACCCTGATGGCCGATCCGGAAATCTCTGCTGACAAGTTTCGAGAGTCGGTCACAATTCACACAGACATTGAATCGGTCAAACCGTTGACGGTATACGTCGAGGGACGACGAGTCGTGCAGACACCCTTCCAGTTCTTTGCGTCACCAGGCGTCAAATGGTACAGCAAGCATATGCTTCTTAAACTGGGGCGGTTCACAGCATCCAAAGGAAAAAAAGCGACGCTTTCGATGTTTGTCAAAGGTGATACGGGCGAGCTGCAGTTTTCTGAAACTGCATCCGAGCCGTCTTTCCTTAAGTGCTCGTGCGAACGAGATCCGACCTTCACTGGAACAAAGCGACAACGCTACCGATTGACCGTCGAAATTCCACCTGGCAGTCCTCCGGTTGCACGAACTGCTACAAACCGAGCAAAAGTTTCGTTGAAAACCAATCATCCAGACGCGAAGTTCCTGGAGCTGAATGTCGAGTTTGTCTCGTTCTGAATCGGTCAGTACACTGTTGGCCATCCAGAGAGGCAGTTTGCTCTGGCCAAGTGTCAATCAGTTTAGTTGCGTTCACCGCTGTCGCAAGTTCGTGATCTTTGTTGACTGATAGACTTCCAACGCACGCGCAAGAAACTCAATTCATGTTGAAGCGTGAAGTTCGTTTTGGTGTGGTTTGTTGGCTTGTGGTTGGGGTGATTGTCCTCGCACTCGGTTGCGATTCCGGTCAGTCGATTAAGGGACGCAATCGACCGGTAGAGATGCCTTCTGAGCCCTTAATCGATACAGCAACAGCGACACCGCTTTTCGATGGTTGGCCGAAACCGACATTGGCTATTGTCTTGACCGGCCAGCAGCTTGGGTTTTTGGAACCATGTGGCTGTTCCGAAACACAATCGGGTGGCCTGTCGCGGCGTGCCGATCTTTTTCGTCAAATGAACGATAGAGGTTGGACAGTTACCGCGTTCGATCTGGGCGGCACGATCAAGCGAAACCGAGAACAAAGCCGATGGAAGTTTCAGACCACACTGGCTGCACTGAACGATTTGCAGTATCAGGCATTGACTTTGGGACCTCAGGAACTGCAATTCGGCCCTTATTTCTTGCTATCACAACAAAAGATTCCCGATGCGGACAGTACGCTGACATTGCTGGGAGCGAATACGGTGCTGCTGGGCGATGCGAACTTGGGAACTCCAAAGCACTCAAAACTGGTCCAGTTGGGTAGCGTAAAGATCGGTGTCACTGCAGTCATTGGACTCAGTTACAAGAACAGAATTTTACAGAACGGGATCGACCAGGACATTGCGATTGAGAATCCGCTGAGTGTGCTGCCGCAAGTCGTCCAACAGCTGCAAGCACAGAAACCGGATCTGATGATTCTGTTATCACACGCCAGTCTGGACGAATCAAAACAGCTTGCCCGCAAGATTCCGGAATTTGATCTGATTCTGAGTGCGGGCGGGCCCGAAGATCCATTGACCGATAATCCGAAATACGTTGACAGAACAATGCTCGCCACGGTTGGGCATAAAGGGAAATATGTGGGAGTCGTTGGCTTCTATCCCGGTGATGTGAAGGACCGGCTTCGATTCGAGCTGGTAGACTTGGATCATAACCGATTTCACGACTCAACGATGATGATTTCGCACATGCGATTTTACCAAGAGCAGTTGCAGGATCTGGACCTGGCGGCCGAAGAGTTGCCCATCAAGCATCCCAAAGGTGCGAAGTTTGTCGGGGCCGAGAAGTGTGGGGAATGTCACACCAAAGCCTACGACAAGTGGAAGTCAACGCCCCACGCGCACGCCTATGAAAGCCTCGACCCAGTGAATGAGCGGCACGGCTATGAACGTCTGAAAGGCATCGCACGCATTTATGATGCGGAATGTTTGTCCTGTCATGTGACCGGATGGCACCCACAAGACGTGCTTCGCTACGAGAGTGGGTTTATCAAGAAACAGAAGACTCCTCACTTGCTTGGCAATCAGTGCGAAAACTGTCATGGTCCCGGCAGTCGCCACGTCGATTTGGTCGAAGCAGACGACGTTGACAAGGCAATCAATGAAATGCGGGTCACCTTAGAGCAGGCCAAACAAGACCTTTGCTACGAATGTCACGACCTAGATAACAGTCCACATTTCGAATTCGACAGTTACTGGGAACAGGTCAAGCATCCCTGGATTGACTAGGATGCTTGACCATTAATCGGCATCAGCAAGTGTGGATAGGTCAGTCGTTCAACGAACGATCAGTGATGTGTCTTGCTTCTCCAGGACGGAGCCAATCAGGCAAGCGGAGTGTGCGCCGGCGGTGCGTGTCTTGTCGAGCAGGTCGTTTGCGTGATCGGCTGCGATACTGATCAATAGGCCACCCGACGTTTGAGCGTCGAAGAGTACTTCCATTCTGATAGGGTCTGGTTGCCCGTCGATACGCATAATTGGTTCGACAAAGCTGCGATTCGTGGCGCTGGCACGGGTTTTGTTTCCGCTTTGGGCCAATTCCGCCACTCCGGGCAGGATCGGTAGCCGATCGAGTTCGAGAACCAGAGTAACATTGCTCGCTTGAGCCATCTCGGCCGCGTGTCCTGCCAATCCAAATCCGGTAATATCGGTTGCCGCGTGTGCTCCGAATTCAACCGCAGCTTCGCTGCTTGCTCGATTCAATTGAGCCATACTGGCAATCGCAGTTTCGAGAACATGGTTCGGACACTTGCGGGCTTTGAATGCGGTCGTGACGAAGCCTGTGCCTAGAGATTTTGTCAGAATCAGGACATCGCCGGGCTGAGATTGCTGATTTGTCAGTAATCTGTCTGGTTCGACAACACCAGTTACAGACAATCCATACTTGATTTCCGCGTCACGAACTGTATGGCCTCCAGCGATGACGGCTCCGGCATGGAGTACACGTTCGGCGCCCCCGCGTAGTATTTCGCCCAAGATGTCCAGTTCCAGCTTATCGTCCGGGAAGCCGACGATATTGAGTGCCGTCGTCGGGCGTGCTCCCATGGCATAGATGTCACTCAATGAGTTGGCCGCAGCGATCTGCCCGAACAGGTACGGGTCGTCGACTAGTGGTGGGAAGAAGTCGAGTGACTGGACAATCAGCAGATTGTCTTGCAACTGGTAGACACCAGCGTCGCTGAAACTTTCGGCACCGACGATCAGCTTGGGATCATCAAAGTGTGGCAATCCGCGCACGACCTGCGCGATACCCTCTTGGGGAAGCTTGCCCGCTCAACCGGCACAACTTGCATAGTCGACCAATCGTTTCTTACGTCCAAATAGCGGCATCAAATTTTCCTATAACAGGAATCTACGATTTAGGCAGAGCTATTCTGATTGCAGAATCGTACAACACCTTACCATAAAACGGTTTATTCACGTAGGCCGGATCGAAGTTGCCCAACATGCTGCCGGAGTAGCGGAAACGCGTCGAGTGGAGTTGGTGCGATGTTAGTGTTTTGACTGTGGTTAAGCGACTGAAGCTCCGGCACAGACAGCGTTTGCTCGCTCTGGCTTACACGTTCGTGAATAATCCAACATAAAGCTCATGGAAGTGCTTTTCCATGTCTACAGTCGTTTGGTCGTACCACTCATTCTTTATTCGAAGTGACCCGCTTTGTAGTCCTTAAAACGGCGTTGCGTGTTCACCTTAGTGATTGGGGTTGGGTTTAAACTTTTCAATGACAAATGCTGTAATGCTTTTAATTGCAAGAGTTTGTGAATAAACGACTTCTCCAGGACGGTGGTCCGATCTGGTTGAATTTTGCATGAAGTTCATCGCATCCTTCGAATTCCACTCAACTCAACCAACAGTTTCAGCCGAATGATCAGAGTAACTGCTTCCAACTGTACAACGGTTACAGCTTCACTAAGCGGAACGATCGGAAATTTCGATGAAATTGAAGCTCATGATTTTC
Source organism: Planctomycetota bacterium (assembly GCA_963582345.1). Classification (GTDB taxonomy): domain Bacteria; phylum Planctomycetota; class Planctomycetia; order Planctomycetales; family Planctomycetaceae; genus CAUZSN01. The sequence continues at coordinate 3,622 of CAUZSN010000007.1, read as the reverse complement.
TTCTGTAGCCTGGCTGCCACAATGGCCTGCTGTTTGACCGCAAATGCGGCGGACAAAGTGAGGGTGAGCGATGGCTTGCTTGGTCGTGAATCAATGGGGCGGGCGGTGCTCAGGACTTCAGGTTCCTTCGAGCACACTGACTCAAATTTCGGGACCAGTATGGTCGAAGGCTCTAGCTCGTACCTGCCGACTTTACCGGCTCCACCTGCTAATGGAGACGCATCGCCGAATCAATATCATTCACAAGAGGAACAAAAAAACATACTAGTACCGTCCGTGTCTCCATACACTGGAACTCATCCGACATCAAATTGGATTTCAGAACCAAGTAGGGGAACGTATACAGCGGCGTTGGAAAGTGCCTACCCGACCGCGGTTCCGTTTGGTCCAGTGATTACCCTGGATAAGAGCTTTGGCGACGGACTAGGCTTCGAAGGTAACTATTATCAGTTGCGATCACTCTTTCCCAAACACATTGATGTGGGTCGAAGTTTGCTTTTTGCGATGCTGAACATATCGGTTACCGAAGACGGAAAAGCATCGGGCAATTTCGGTTTGGGAATTCGAACCTATTATGAAGAAGTAGACCGAATACTCTCGGCAGCCGGTTTCTTCGACTTTGATGAAGGGAACGTCAACGATTACTATCGAGCTGGCTTTAGTCTGGAGTCGCTCGGACAAGTTGACACACGGGTCAACGGCTATTTGGTACTGAATGAAGAGTTCAATACACTTTCCGCGGGGGTCAATGGTTCACCGTTCTTCCAAGGCAATAACATTGCCTTCAACTTTATACAAGCAATTGAAGCGGCTTATAGCGGACTGGACTGTGAGATCGGCGGCCCGCTGCCGTTACTCGGGCGAAGTGGTTTTAAAGGATACCTCGGCGCGTACTACTTGGATGCAGAGGGTTGTAAAGAAACCGTGGGCTTTCAAGCACGCCTCGAAGCAGCAATATCTGATGACATTACTGCTGGAGTGCGTTTTACAGAAGACGATGTATTTGGCACGAATGCTTGGGCCAGTGTCGCGGTCACTATTCCCGATGGCAAGAGGCGCCGTTGGTTCCGTACGCGGCCAGTGAAGGAACGCATGTCTGCTCCGATCGTTCGCAGCGATCGAATTCACGTTAATCGCCGCGAAGAATCCTCCACGTTTCCGACGACTAATCCCAGTGACTCTCAGTCGTTCTTCGTGTTCCACGTTGACACCGATGCCACAGCTGGTGGCGACGGATCGATCGAAACGCCCTTCAGTACGCTTGAAGCCGCTCGCATCGCCAACAATGCGAACGTTGACATCATCCGAGTCTTGCCGGGAAGTGCTGCCAGCTTTGCGATGGCGGGTCCGTTGGATTTGTTTGACGGGCAGCGTCTGCTGAGCACCACTCTAAACCATAACTTGATTGCGACGCAGGGAACATTCACTGTGCCTGGTTTTACAGGCGGAATTCAGCCACAGATCAGCAATTCTTCCCTGGCCGCGGCAGCGGTTGTTCGTCTGGCCAACAGCAATGAGGTGTCCGGATTTACGATCGACGGCAGCAGCCAGTTACACGATGGCATTTCGGCGACAAATGTCAGCGGGAGCCTGATTAATGGCAATGTGATCCAGAACAGCCTCAATGGTGTACAGATCACTGCTAGCAATGGCTTGCTCAACGGTGAGACGATCACGGACAACAATATTAGCGGCAGCTTGATGGACGGAATCAATGTCATTGCGACAGCCGGGTCCACTGTCAATCTGACAGCCACAGGCAACACGATTACCAGCAATGAAAGAAATGGTATCGGTGTCGATGCAACCGACGGTGCCTCAAACCTAGTGATCGGTGGATCAACGGTCGCACTGGGCAATACCATCTCCAACAATGTGCAGCAAAACATCGACCTCTTGTTGCAAGGCGCCCATCTTGGGACGCTAACCATCCAGAACAACACGATCGACGGTGGTGTAGGATCTGCTGGGAATGTCAACATCAGTCGGTTGCCAAATGATCAGGACGAATCGGCCATCGCCATCAATCCAACGAATCCGGATCAGTTATTCGCCTTTTCGAACGACGGTCGTGATTCGATGTTCGCAGCGAGGAGCGATGACGGTGGTGCGACCTGGCTGCCGGTCAGCGGAGACGACTTTGTCATCGCTGATGGGAATGACGTCTTTCCTGTGGCTTGTTGTGATCCGACAGTGACTTATGACCAGTTCGGAAACTTGTTTATCGGCTACCTTGATCAGACGGCCAATGCGAACGTAATCTTGCTCAGTACCGATGGTGGTGCGACGTTCCAGACGCTAGCGAGTCTACCGGGTACTGGTGGGGGCGTGGATCAGCCGACGATTGCCACGGGACCTGGTTCGGGTGGAGTGGCAGGCAGTGTGTGGGTTACGTACTTCGACAATGCCAGCAGCACGATCGTCGTCGAAGGTACGACAGTCAGCGGGCTTGGTACCGTCGGGGCATTCAGCGGAGCTGTGGCCGTGCCGGGCGGTGTCGGCCAGCAATTTGGCGATATTGTTGTCGGACCGAATGGACAAGTCGTTGTTACCTATCAAGACAATGCCTTGGCCAACAGCCAAGGGCCCAATGAAATCAGTCTCAACATCGATTCGGATGGTTTGGCCAACGGCATCAACTTTGGCCCGTCCGTGGTTGCGACGACTACCAATGTGGGTTCCTTCGACTCTCTTCCTGCACAAGCAACTCGCACCGTCGATGCCGAGGCCGGGTTAGTCTTCGATCGCAGTGGTGGGCCATTCGATGGGCGGCTTTATCTTGCGTATACTGATGAGACGGTCGATGAGAATAACGATTTCGATATTTTTGTGCGATTTTCAGACGACAATGGCGCCACCTTTAGTGCACCGGTGCGTGTGAACGACGATGCCGGTACCAACAGCCAGTTCTTGCCGCGCATTGCACTTGATCAAACCAGCGGCAACATTGCTGTGGGCTTTTACGATGCCCGCAACGATTTCGGGGCTGGTGGTGTTGGTGACACAAACGGGATCGTCAACGACGATGCCCAGTTCTTTGCCTCGGCCAGTCTCGATGGCGGGCTGACATTTCTATCAAACGTACAGATTAGCCTCGGCACGTCGAACTCGGCCGTGGCGCTGAACACTAACCAGCAATTTGGCGACTATACTGGACTGGCATTCGAGGATGGCATCTTTCGTCCGACCTGGGCTGACAACTCAAACAGCACGGGTGACAATCCAGACGGCACATTGAGTGGTCTGGACATTTACACCGCTCAAGCGAGGGTTGCTTCTGGTTCGGGCATCACCTTGCTCGGGGATGAGCCGAATACAGTCGGTGCAAATATTCGCATCACCGTGGCCGACACAGCTACGCTGGGGACGGTGTCAGTGCCGGCCCTGTTTCTCGATAACACGATCATCAATGCCGGTGCAGAGGGAGTTCTCCTGAATGTCAGCTCCCCCGTCTCGTTCACCGGCTCGATTGTCAATAATCTGATCAGCGGCAATATGACGGACGGGTTCTCGGCCATCGCTGACGGCGGAGCGATCACGTTCAGTGCGTTCGACAACAACGCCATCACCAATAACGGTTCCATAACGACTTCCGTGATACCACCATCGGCTCCGATCGGAA
>CAUZSN010000006.1:0-46917 GCA_963582345.1 Planctomycetota bacterium | reverse complement strand
CCGCTCGTTCAAAAGCCTGTATGGCCAGCGTAATTCGATTCGCGTCCAAAAAAGCTTCGCCGATCTGTTCGAATGATGTCGCGGGGTCCTTGTCGAGAATTGCGCGAGTGCTGAAGTTGAGTTGAAACTTTTCATGGTCAACCCTTGCCTGGAATACGACTTGATAGGCATCAGCGGATTTCTCCTTTTGACCTGTTGATCCATACAGCTCAGCCAGATCTTTCATCAACACGACATAAAAGCCCGACCGCTTTTTTAAGGTCGATGCCTTTGAGGCCTTTTCAAAAAGCTGAATGGCTTCGTAATGCTTTCCACGAGCTTTCATGTACCTACCAAGCAGGTGAAGCAAGCGATAGTTGTCCGGATCGAGTTCGATGGCTTTCATGGCATACTTGACAGCCAACACTGGCTTGTTCACTCCAAATGCCAACGGCACCAATGCACGGTACACTTCGACAGATTTCGGATCCAATTCCACTGCTTTTTGGTAGGCCTGCATCGCTCCGATAAAATCATTTCGAGCTTCGCGGAATCGACCGGTCATATACCAGGCCGTGGCATCGATGTGTAACTGCTCTTTGGCCGAACGAGGTTCTTGCGGTTCAAAGGGGGTCAGCGGCTCATCTAGATCCTGCAGACCATACCGCTTCGACAAAGGTCGATTCGCCCCGCGGTCTTCCTCGGCCTGCGACAGTGCTGTCGCCTTCAACAATGTCGGTGCCGACAGAACCATCTGGGATGCCAAGAGCACCCAAACCATCGCGACAGGCATCTGCAGCGGGCGGGCGAGCATAAAACATTCTCCACGGGACAGGTTACGATCGAGATGATCAGCACCATTCGCTCTGCGACCGTGCCAGCTCACGTTCAACTTTCGTTTGTCGCTGCGTACACCGACATTGTAACGTTTCCGTCCTGGCAGCACCAAGCCGGCTTATTGAAGCCGATCCACAACCGATTGGTCCCATCACATTGTGGTCTGAGAGGCCTGCGATCGCTCTGCCAACCCTGAAAAGTTTTGCAACCCAAAACGCACTACGACTAGCTGTTCGAGCGATCTTTGTGCCGTGGGCTGGCCGGTGCAACTCAATCGGGTTTTACCAGGTGACCTTGGATCACTCAACTCCTGGTCTTCGCTCGTGTGCGTTTCGCGCGAGTTTGTGATTTCAACTTCTCACGTGCCGGTTGTTTCTTCTTCCTCACGGTGACCTTCTTGGTGGCCTTCTTGGTGGCCTTCTTGGTGGCCTTCTTGGTGGCCTTCTTGGCGGAGCGTCTCGTAGTTTTCTTAGCGGTCTTTTTTCTGGCAGATTTTCTCTTGCCCCGCGTCTTGGCCTGCTGCAACAACTCATTGAGCCGATCGGGAGCTGACAGTAAATCGAAACCGTCCTCCGGTGGCGATTTTTTAACGCAATCAAACTCTTTGATCACAGTCGCGTCACTCGCCAGACAGCGAAGGTAGTGACATAGCGTCAAAGTCTCCGCTTTCCTGACGGCTGACTTCAATGCAACCGAGCCTTTCTCAGGACTCGTTCCCGGCTCAACTAAACCGAGCCAAATCGCGGCGCGACACATTCGGTCGTCCAACGGGACGACGTGACTTCCCAAACAGACTTGTAATGTATACGAACGGACGAAAGGCGAAAGGTACTTGATTTTAGTGAGTTGTTTTCTGGCAAGTTCCAACGTCTTGCGTCCGAGTGATTCGAAGTCGAACGCAAATCGATTCTCAAAAACGTATTGCAGAATATACTTGACGCGAAGGGCACGCCATGCCGCGTGAACCATCTTGTCGAAAGCAATTTCCAATTCCGAAACTGAACTGACGCGAATTTCATTTAAGTCGTGAAACAGCGTTCCCAGCCGATCGTAGGCGCTGTCAGCCTGGCTAGCCGATGCATTTTCCAGACACACAGCATACATCATTGTTTCCAGTACACGACGGTCCTGCTTTGGCACTGACTCAACATAACGCTTTCGCAGAATCGAGACGATCTTTCTGCACACCTTTTGTTTGTCGGATGATTTTATTCGACTCGCGGTAGCCATTGCAGCTCACTGAAAATGAATTGCTATAGAAAAAATCCCATGCGAAGAAATTCTAAGCAGTGCTTATCCTACCGCTGTCAGGATCAACGGACGTGTCGCATTCCTGGTCGTGCTCCTCGCCTGTGTCCCCTTCAAACAACGTGTCGCGAATCAGTTGCGATGCCTGGAAACTCTGCTTGACGCCCTGCTCGAGAATGAATTTCAGCACGGGAGTATAGCGAGTTTGCAAACGATCGGCGACTTTGGATTGCAAAAATCCGCGTGCCGACTTCAACCCGTGTACACACAGCGATTGTGTCTTCTCATCGCCCATCACTGAGATGTAAATCCTGGCATTGCGCATGTCGCGACTGACTTCCACATGCGTCACCGTAACGTTCTTGACACGCGGATCTTTTAGACCAAAAAGAATTGAAGTGCTGACGGCTTCCAGAACGGCCTGAGCGACTTTCGCGGTTCGGCGTGAACTAGAACTCATTGGGAACTGATCCAATCTGACTGAGTGAACGATTCTGATAGGTAGGTTGAGTCGTGGCGGGGTTTCAATCGAGAGTTCGCTGTACAATGTCTATACGGAAAGCGTCTAACAAGTCGCCTTCTTTGATGTCGTTGAAGCCATCAAGCCGAATGCCACATTCCATACCGTCACGCACTTCTCGGACGTCATCTTTTTCCCTACGCAACGAGGCGATGTTGTAATCGTTGACGACTTTTTGATCGCGAATGACATGCACGCGATTGGACCGTTCAATCGTTCCATTCAAAACTCGGCAACCGGCAATGGTACCGTACCGGCTGACGCGAAAAGTCTGTAACACCAACGCTCGGCCCGTAGGAATTTCGACTCGCTCGGGCACCAACAAGCCTTCCAAGGATCGCTTAATGTCGTTCGAGACTTCGTAAATGATTCTGTACCGCCGAACTTCGACCCCTTCTCGGTCCGCCAAAACGCTGGCACGATCTTCGGCGATCACGTGGAACGCAATAATGATCGCTCCCGAAGCACTGGCTAGATAAACATCACTTTCGTTCACGCCACCGACGCCTTCGTGCAGGATGTTGACGCGCACTTCAGGATGCTGAAACCTGTCAAGTTCGCTTTTGAGCGCCTCGATCGATCCAGGAGAATCCGCTTTCAAGATCAGCGGCAGGTCTTGTATGATTCCACCACGGGCCGCCGTAAGGATATCGTCCAAGGTTCGCGGTTGACGGCGTCCTGCTAACAGTTCCGTGCGGCCTCGATAACGACGGGCATCAGCGGTTTCTCGCGTCTGTTCCAAATCATCCATTACAAAAAAGTGATTGCCGGCGTCGGGGACGACGTCCAATCCGGCCACTTTGACCGGCGTTGAGGGACCAGCTTCTTCGACGTCTTCGTCCCGATCATTGTACATTGCGCGGATGCGGCCGTACGCCTTACCACACAACACGATGTCGCCAATTCGCAACGTTCCCTTTTGGACCATAAGCCATGCCAACGCGCCGCGTCCTCCGTCACGAAATGCTTCCAGACAAACGCCTAAGGCGGCGCAATCCAGCTTGGTCTTAAATTCGTGTAACTCAGCGGTTACCAACAACGTTTCCAGTAGATCGTCAATCCCGTCGCCGGTTTCGGCCGAAGTGCGTATCACATCCGTGTCACCGCCCCATTCCTGAGGCGTAATCTCGTTGGCCGCTAAGTCCGCCAACACCTTTTGCTCGTTTACGTCAGGCAGGTCCATTTTATTTAGAGCGACCACGACCGGAGCTCCGGCCGCTTTCGCATGGCTGATACATTCAACTGTCTGCGGCATGACGCCGTCATCGGCGGCGACAACTAGGACTACGATGTCCGTCACATTGGCACCACGAGCGCGCATTTCTCCGAATGCCGCGTGGCCCGGTGTGTCGACGAACGTCAGCTTCCGCCCGTTATGTTCGACCTGGTAGGACGCAATATGCTGCGTAATCCCACCGGCCTCCCCCCCAGCAACGTCACTTGAACGAATCTTGTCCAACAAGGAAGTCTTACCGTGGTCGACATGTCCCAGGATAGTGACGATGGGCGGACGGTTGATCTCCGTCCCATCGGGGTCTTCGGCTTCCAACAAGCTAAGCAATTCTTCTTCGACGTCGTGTGAGCGTTTTATCTCAAGGTCGACTCCCAACTCGACGGCCAACTCTAGAGCTATCTCTTCTTCGATGATATCGTTGATCGAGACCATTTGGCCGTTTTGCATTAGGACTCTGAGTAATACGTTAGCAGGACGTCCCAAGGCCTCGGACAAGCTGCGGACGGTGATCGGCGGTTCAATGATCGCTTCCGTCTTCAACTCGACCGAAACAGCGGCTTTCGCTTTCTGACGCCGCCGACGCAAACCCCGCGCCCGTTGCACTTGAGGCGCTTCCTCATCCGATACCTGGCGTGCTTGTTGTCGTCGTTCCCGTCGTTGCTGGCGTGCTTCCAGTAGACTCACACTACGTTCACCGCGCTTCGGTTGGTTCTTTCTTTGCTCGGCAGACTTCCGCAAATGGGCCGCCAGAGGACTCTGTTGTTCTATGATGTCCGCAGTCAATTTCAGGTCCGGTTTCTGAGCCACGGGTTCTTCCTCCCGCTCAGATTTCTTGGCCTGGGGAAGTTCATAGGCTGGCGGCTCTGCAATGTTGGGCAACGCCGACTTTGCACGGCCTTTGGTACGACCTGTTTTCCTGATCCCGCTACCCATCGTCGTACCTCGCGGTTTCATTTCGCGCATGGTCGATCCGGATGCCGGAACGTAATCGTCACGACTGATAGGACCCTCTGTGTCTTGCGAGCTATCTATGCCCGCGTCCGGCGCTGCGACTACAACCGATCCGTCGTGTTGATCGATCGTCGAATCCAATGCGACTTGTTCGGATTCCACTAAGCCACCATCTGAGTCGGGCGTTCTCGCTTCGGTGACTGTTCCTGTCGGATCGCTTGGTACCTCAGGAGTCGATGTGGATTGAGGGCTACGAGCACGCGGGGTTATCGCGCGGGGAGCCATCGTCTTAATGGTCCGCAATCTCCCGCTGACGTCTTGTGCCACGTCACGCGAAGGAACCAAAGGCGCATCAGGCGCATCAGGTGCCGATCGCGTTCCAAGCACCTGCTCCTTCAGATAATTGGTAACAATGTCCCGATCTTCAGGCGAAATACTAGCAAGGGCCGAACTCTTCACGTACACACCGGCATCGTTGCAATGCTTGATCAGCACCTTGCTGTCCATGCCAAGTTCTTTCGCCAATGTGAAAATTCGCACTTTCAACAGCTTATCCCATTCAATTGATTAACAAACGAAAAATTGTTCTATTCTTCCGCGGCCGAGGCTTCTGCCCGACTCAGTGATTCGTCCTGGATGACTTCGCCACTGCCCGAATCAACATCACTGTCCAAGACCTCGTCCTTGGTCTCCAGCTCATGTGCGATCGGAATCGCGTCTTCCTGACTTTCTTCATCGGTGGTCGATTCGACGCATGCCACAGTTTGGTCCAGACCAACTTGGCCAATCGGAACTTGGTCGGCGTCTTCTGCATCGATTGCCTCAGATCCTGCGGTTAATCCAGCAGACGATTCCTCAACAACCGGCGTATCGCCCGCGAGTTTTTCTTCCGCAGCAACCTGAACTTGGTCGGCGTCTTCTGCATCGATTGCCTCAGATCCTGCGGTTGATCCAGCAGACGATTCCTCAACAACCGGCGTATCGCCCGCGAGTTTTTCTTCCGCAGCAACCTGAACTTGGTCAAGCTCCCCTCGCGCTCTCGCCGCTCGCGCTTCGGCACGCCGTATTGCTTCGTCTTTTTCCTGCTGAACGCTTTCCACGTCCGCGACAGCGATGATCGCATTACATTCGTCCGCCGTCAGCCCGCCCAACTCGGCTAATTGATCTGGCTCGATCACCGACAGGTCGTAGAAGCTGAAGAACCCTTGAGCGACCAGGTTTTCGGCCAACTCGTCTTTCACGTCTGGAATTGAGGCGTACGCAGCGACCGATTTATCCAACTGCTCGTCTAACTCCTCTCGGGTCATGACTTCGATATCCCAGCCGACCAGCTTTGACGCCAATCGCACATTTTGGCCTCGTTTGCCAATCGCCAACGACAAATTATCGTCGCGAACTAGGACGATCACGCGGCCCAACATCGGGCACAAGATGACGTCTTCGACTTCGGCCGGTTGCATGGCATTCGGGACGAGTACTTGCAATGAATCGTTCCAGCGAACGATGTCAATTCGCTCGCCGGCCAATTCGTCGACAATATTCCTAATCCGTGACCCCCTGACTCCGACACATGCGCCGACGCAGTCGATCTTACTGTCGATGCACGACACGGCCACCTTGCTTCGATAACCAGCCTCGCGCGCCAGCGACCGCACTTCAATGATGCGTTCCGCCACTTCGGGAATCTCCAGTTCGAACAACCGCAAGACTAGGTCTGGATGAGTGCGTGACAAAATGATTTTCACTCGACTGCCGGCTTTTCTGACGTCGATGACTACAGCACGAACCCGTTCGCCAACACGATGCGATTCACCTGGAATCTGCTCGCTGCGTGGCAAGAACCCTTCGACTTTACCCAAATTGACTGTTACAACGCCGCCATCGAACCGGCTAATCGATCCAGTGACGATATGAGTTCTTAACTCGTCAAATTCTTCGAACAAAGAATCGCATTCCGCCTCGCGAATCTTTTGAATCATCACCTGTTTGGCCGTCTGAGCAGAAATGCGTCCCAAAATATCACCCAGTGCGTCCGGTTCCAATTCGGCTCCTTCGTGTAACACCGTCGGCTCACCAGATTCTCGATCAATGTCGACGCTCAGTTCGGACTCCTCACCATAGTGTTTTCGCGCAGCGGAGATTATCGCCTGTTCGATTCCTTCGAAGACGATTTCCTTGCCGATGTTCTTATCTCGATGAATCGCGTCAATGATTCTTAGGAGCTCGCTACCGTTCATAGTTTCCCTTTCGAACCGGTCTGTTCAACCTCCGTATCTGCAATCAGGCCTCCCATTCAACGAAAAAAGCGGGAACAAGTCCCACTTTTCTACCAACGCCACCGTCAAGAAAGGCGAAGGCAAATCAATCAGCTTCCCGTTGCACAATTGCATCGTGAAGCCTGGAATGACAGGCAATGGCCCGTGTTTTCTCTACGTCTTCATCTAAGACGTCCTCGTTAGAAAACCCAAAAGCCCCATCACCAATCCCCAAAAACCATAACCTCATTGTTTCAAATATTTTATTCGCCGTTAATCCACGCACGAACAAAAATGGCCGGTTCTACGGACCAAGACTACTTTACAATACTGATCCTCATAAAAACTGTCAAGAAGCCCACGATTATCTTAATGAGTCGCAAGCCGTGTTCTCAACCCCTTTTCCAACGATTCGCTACTTCCGAACTCACTTCGGAGGCATGGCATGGCCGAGAACCGCTCGGTATAGTTCACTACGTTCGTCGCCGGTGCCGCCTTATGCAGCGTGAGGTTGTAACGATGCTCGTCCAATTGAAGGTTTCCGCTTTGGCGATTGTGTTGACTGTCACAAGCTTCTTGTCGTTCGAAGGCACTAATCAACATTCCGTGGCGCACGCAGACTTGGGATTCGCCAAGTTTTTTTCTAAGGACAACAATGGTGCTGTCGCCTCGTTCAAACATGCGATCACAATTGATTCCCAGTTGTGCTATCTAAGTCCCTGGCAATTGTGGACGATGATGCTAGCCGGCCAGACTCAGGCAGCTACGAAAACGTTCAAAAACAGCCTGAAGAAAGACCCAAAGGATCGATCACTTGGTCGCCGTTCGAGTGCGCCGCATTAGCGAACAGGATTTTCTCAATTCGATCCATAAGACCGACAAACGCCTACAAACCGCGCAAATGTGCGAGGCTCACTTTTTTATCGGACAGCAGAAAATCCTGTCGGGGAATTCTAAGGTGGCTACGAAACATTTTCAAATGGTGTTAGAAACGAACGCAAAACATCTGTCGGCGTACCGCGGAGCGCAATTCGCGCTGAACCAGTTTTGAAATAAGAGAACTGACTCGCAGTGCAGCGGAACTTAATTCATGCGATTTACTAAGATGCACGGAGCGGGAAACGACTACGTGTATGTCGACTGCTTCGAGAATTCGATGCCCAACAATTTGGCCGAGTTGGCACGAAGAGTCAGTAACCGACACAAAGGCATCGGCGCTGACGGTCTGATCTTAATTTGTCCGTCTCAGATCGCCGACGCTCAGATGAGGATGTTTAACGCAGATGGCAGTACCGCCGAAATGTGCGGTAACGGCATCCGCTGCGTGGCAAAACACGTCTATGACACCGGCATTTGTAAGAAAGAAGTTCTGAAGATCGAAACCGGCTGCGGCGTGTTGGAATTACAGTTAGAGACAACCGACGGCAAAGTCGACCACGTTCGAGTAAACATGGGCCAGCCGATTTTGACTAGCTCCGATATCCCTACAACGTTGCCTGGTGACCCGCCAGTTAATGCCAGACTGGAAGTGGCTGGCCGCGAACTACAGGTCACCTGTGTCTCGATAGGCAACCCACATTGCGTCACATTCGTCACCGACTTGACCGACGAATGGGTATTAGGAATCGGACCGCAAATCGAATGTCATCCAGCGTTCCCAAACCGCGTCAATGCTGAATTCGTGCAGGTCATTCTGAATGACGAATTCATCATGCGTGTTTGGGAACGCGGCAGCGGTGAAACTCAAGCCTGCGGTACTGGTGCGTGCGCAGCCGCTGTTGCCGGCGTCCTGACCAGTCGCACGGGTCGCAAAGTTCTGGCCCGTTTGCCAGGTGGTGAGCTTGAACTCGAATGGCCTGAATCAGGCCCGATCTACATGAGTGGCCCGGCCGTTGAAGTCTTCAGCGGTAACTGGCCGAACTCATGATGCTACATAGTGAAACTTCAAAATCTGAACTGGATATGCCGATCCTGTGCATTGACCTGGACGTGATGGAGTCGAACATTGGTAAAGATGGTCAGTTTCATGCACCGATACGGCAAACAATGGCAACCGTATCAGAAATGTCATAATGACATCAGCTATTGCACTGAAACAGCTCGAAACGGGCGCGATCGGAGTTACATGTGCCAAAGTTTCGGAAGCCGAGGTCATGGCGGCTGCCGGTATTCGCGACACTCTGGTGGTGAACGTGATCGTCAACCGACCGATCACTAGGACGCCCGCGATTCTCGATAGCAGCCACAAGACTGTACACCCCGACGTATAAGCGTCGTTGGTCAAAGACTACGTCGATGCCGAAATCGTGCGTCTGAATGCTGAGCACTGCGAGCTGCAACTTGGCCCGTAGTCCCAAAACCTGAAGATCTGTGATAAGATCAAATGGATCGTCGACTACGCTGACTTTACCACAGCATTGCACGACAATTTTTCAGCTTTCAAAACGACCAATTGGAAGTTGTGTAGCCCATTCCAGGGCTCGAAAAACTTTGACGCGCGGCGGCGGTTGAAGTACGTCTTGAGTTTAAGTGCTAGATACGATTACGATCCCAACACTACTACTCCACGCCGCTACTCTGAGCAAGGACGAGCAAGGGTGCAGCCTTTGCCGACAAGAATCAACGGTCCAGTCGCTGTCATTGGCGATGTCCACGGACACGTTAAAAAACTGTTGACTATTTTGGAGAAGCTACAGTCGCTGCCCGACTTCGAACAGCGGTGGCTGGTGTTCATCGGAGACTTCGTCGATCGTGGCCCTGACTCGAAGGAGACGCTCGACGTTGTCATCGATTTACTGACCGAGCATCCTCGCACAACAGCTATCGCCGGAAACCACGAACTAGCTATGGCAGCGTCACTTGATCTTGTTCGGACACCGGATTATTCGAATTGGACCGAACGTTGGCTGGAATACCACGACGCCAAATTGACCTTTGAATCATACGGGGCCGAATTCGGGAACCTGGAAGAATTACGTGACCTGATGCCAGGATCACACCAAGAATTTCTTGCCGGGCTTCCATGGTGCGTCGAACACCCAAGGTTCTTGTTCGTACACGCCGGTCTGGATCCCAACACACCCTTCGGCCTGCAGTTGCGGATCTTGCAACAAAAAGACTGTTCGCTGAATCGCCCCCAATGGCTATGCTCGAAGGCTCTGATTGATGCCGACGTGCCGCCGGATTGCCCGGTCACAGTTGTCTCGGGGCACGTCCCTGTTCCGAAGGTCATCTTTCGTCCACAACGGATTTTGATCGACACGACTGGCGGCATTGAGGGAGACCTGAGTTGTGTGTTATTGCCCGAGAAGCAAATACTCACCTCGGATGCCAAAGCGGCCATCGTCGCCTCTCCCGCGGAACAATCTCGCGCCTGGTGGAAACTTTGGTAAGACTTGGCATAGTGGCACTTTGTCCTGAAACCTATACCCAAGAGCCACGTGTGTCATAATAGCAATCACGGCACTGCCAGTCTGTTGACATCTAGCATTGAATACTGGGCCAAGTGTGTGCATGAAAGTCGTTCACGTTATCACGCGTTTGATCATCGGCGGAGCTCAGGAAAACACGTTGCTCACTGTTGAAGACCAACGACGAGACTACGGGGACGACGTCTCGCTGATCTGTGGCCCGGGGTTGGGCCCAGAGGGCAGTCTGGTTAAGCGAGCGCAAGCCGGAAATTTTGATTTGCGAATCCTTCCACAATTGCGACGTAGTATCCATCCGTGGCGTGACTGGAGCAGTTATCGCGAACTGCTGAGAATTCTGAAACAGCTCAAACCACAAATCGTTCACACTCACAGTTCGAAGGCAGGCATTCTGGGCCGGGCGGCCGCAGCAAAGCTAGGAATTTCAGCCGTCCATACGATTCACGGTGCATCGTTTCATTATGGACAACACCGGTTCGCCTTCGGGCTGTACAAGCAGGCCGAGAAATGGGCCGACCGCTGGACAGATAAATTCATTAGCGTCTGCGACGCAATGACCAACCAATACGTGGATGCCGGAATTGCCGCACGCGACAAGTTCGTCACAATCTACAGTGGCATGAAAGTCGAACAGTTTCTGAAACCTCCACGGCCACGTGAAGAGGTTCGCAAGGAACTCGGCTTTCAACCGCAGCATGTCGTCATCGGCAAAGTGGCTCGGTTATTTGATTTGAAAGGACACGAATTTGTCATCAAGGCTGCTGCACCCGTAATCGCACGAAATCCAAACGTACGTTTCTTATTTGTCGGCGACGGTGCTCTTCGCCATCAATTCGAACAACAAATTGCTCAAGAAAATTTGACCGAACACTTCGTGTTCACAGGATTAATTTCGCCTGATCGAATTGCGGAACAGATTGGTGCGATGGACATCGCGGTCCACACTAGCCTCTGGGAGGGCTTAGCCCGAGTCCTACCGCAAGCCTTGATCGCTGCAAAGCCGGTAGTCAGTTACGATGTCGATGGTGCTCGAGAAGTCGCCGTCCCAGGAAAGACGGGATATCTACTTCCCCCCAAATCGGTCAACGAATTGGCCGAAGCACTTTGCGATCTTGCTAGCGACAGCGAACTTCGTCAGCGATTGGGCCAAAATGGTCGAGCACGCTTTACCGAGCAGTTCCGCCACCAATCAACAACGCGACAGATTCGCGAGGTGTATAAGGCGTTAATTGACGAGTAGCAGTGGGTGATACCATCGCTTAGCAGTAACCATGCCGGATTTTATTGACGGACATATCTACGATTATCCGCAATACTACGACCTTGTCTTTGGGTCCGACTGGAAGACGGAATTCAATTTCTTGCGGCACTGTTTTGAACAGCATGCTAACCGACCCGTGCAACGGCTGTTTGAGCCAGCGTGTGGGACAGGGCGGCTGTTGATTAAATTTGCTCAGGCTGGCTTCGACGTGAGTGGAAACGACCTGAATCCTCGTGCCGTTCAGTACTGCAACAATCGATTTCAAAGACGTGGATTTTCGTCGGCGGCCGTGATCGGCGATATGCAGGATTTTCAATTGCCACGCAAGGTCGACGCGGCCTTTAATACGATCAACAGCTTTCGGCACCTGATGACCGAACAGGCTGCCGAAGGGCACCTGCGGTCAGTCGCCCGCTGCTTGTCAAAAGGGGGCTTGTATATTCTGGGCCTGCATTTGATTCCGAACGAAGGAAATCGTGTTGAGGAGGAATCGTGGTTGGCCCGTCGAGGGAATCTGGCTGTCGTATCGATGATGTGGTCAAAAGGACTGAACCTGCGCCAACGTCGCGAGTATTTGGGCATGACGTTCGACGTCTACACTTTGACACATCACTTCCGTATTCTAGACGAAATGGTTTACAGAACTTACACGGCCCGGCAGATGCGGCGGTTGCTTGCCAAAGTGCCCGAGTTAGAATTCGCGGCAACGTATGACTTCGCCTACGAGATTGATGATCCAATCACAATTGGACCCGAAACCGAAGACGTGGTGTTCGTGTTGCGACGCCGCTAACCCAGTCAACTCACCCCCGAGACGCAATAGCAACGACGCTCGAAATCTAAATTTTTAGTTTTGGGATTTGTGCGCGGTACGGTTGGTTGAAATTAACGATGAGTCGATCTAAAACGAGATCAATCATAGGCTGAATTCATTGCAACAAATTTACAATCATCAGCAAGAAACACCATGGCACACATTAACGAGAATTTCCTAAAGTTAAGAACCGGTTATTTGTTTTCAGAGATCAGTCGTCGCGTATCGACATTCTGTAAGGCCAACGCCGATGCGAATATCATTCGTTTGGGGATCGGCGATGTCACAGAACCGTTGCCAGCGGCCTGCATCGAAGCCATGCACAGCGCCGTCGACGAAATGGCGAACCGTGAAACGTTCCGTGGCTACATGGACGACAGCCAAGGTTTCGATTGGTTACGGGAAAAAATCGCGGAGCATGATTACCGTTCGCGCGGGTGCGATATTGCCGCTGATGAGATTTTCGTGTCTGACGGCAGCAAGTCTGACACCGCCAACATCCTGGACATCCTAGCGCCTGGCACAAACCAAGTCGCAGTGACTGACCCCGTCTATCCCGTCTATGTCGACACAAACGTCATGATCGGGAACACGGGGACGTCGAATAAGTCGGGCGAGTTTGACGGAGTGGTGTATCTGCCGGTCACGGCCGAAAACGACTTTGTACCTGCAGTACCGGACAGGCCGGTCGACATCATCTATCTTTGCTACCCCAACAACCCAACCGGAACAGTCATCGGTCAGGACGTACTGGCAAAGTGGATTGATTATGCCAAACAACACGGCTCTCTAATTCTTTACGATGCCGCCTATGAAGCGTACATTCGCGATCCCGAGATTCCACATTCGATCTATGAGATCCCGGGTGGACGCGACGTCGCGATCGAGTTTCGCAGTTATTCAAAATCGGCTGGTTTCACTGGCACTCGCTGCGCCTACACGGTCATTCCAAACACGGTGACCGGCAAGACGGCGGCCGGGGTGGACCTGTCCCTACACTCACTCTGGATGCGCCGGCACAACACGAAATTCAACGGAGTATCGTACATCGTGCAACGTGGCGCTGAGGCCGTTTATAGTCCACAGGGAAAGCAACAGGTTCGCGAATTGATTGAATTTTATCTTACGAACGCCCGGTTATTGCGAGAGGGTTTGCAAACGATGGGTGTCACTGTTTACGGCGGCGTAAACGCTCCGTACGTGTGGTTAAAAACCCCGAACGACGTCAGTAGTTGGGATTTCTTCGACCATCTTCTTGAAAACACGCATTTAGTCGGAACTCCCGGCAGCGGTTTTGGAGCCGCCGGTGAAGGCTACTTTCGGCTAAGCGCCTTCAACAACCGGGAAAACATTGAAGAAGCGGTCAGGAGAATTCAAGAAGCGGTTTAGGTCCATTTGTCGATCCGATGGATTGCGTCGTGTTCGTGCGATTCATGCACCGTCCGCCGATTCGCGATGTACAGTGTCGTTTTCGGACGACTCCGGTTCCTCATCTTCAGTTGCCGACTTGGCATGCGTTCCCGGTTTGATTTGTGGACCGGTCTTGTGCTGGTCCAGGATCCGCTCCAAGTGTTCGGCAGCCATCACTTCAACTTCGATCAGTTCGCGAGTCATGTGGTCCAGTAACTCGCGTCGATCGGTCAGAATATCGTAAGCAGTCTGGTAGCCCTGATCGATGATGCGTTTGACTTCGACGTCAATCTCCCGCACCGTCTCCTCGCTGTGCACCGGTTCAGACGGGAAAGGAATGGGTCCCATCAATGAGGGTCCCCGACGTACTTCGCCGTAATGAACTCGGCCCAATTTAGCGCTCATACCAAATTCGGTTACCATGCGTCGTGCGATATCGGTCGCGCGAGACAAATCATTTTCTGCGCCGGTAGATGTTTCGGTATAAACGATCTGCTCGGCCGCAATGCCTCCTAGCAAGACGGCAATATTGTTTTGCAGCTCGCTCTCCATTACCAGATGTTTTTCCTCTTCCGGCCGCTGCATCGTGTATCCCAAGGCCCCAAATCCTCGAGGAATGATCGATATCTTGTGCACGGGATCTGTATTCGGCAGGCTGCAGGCGACGAGCGCATGCCCGCATTCGTGATAGGCGACTCGCTGCTTTTCATCTTCGTGAATGATGCGTGTGTGCTTCTCTAATCCGGCCACAACACGTTCAATCCCCTCTTCGAAATCCTCTATCGTAACGCAGTCTTTGTTGTTTCGAGCGGCCAGCAAAGCGGCTTCGTTGACCAGGTTGGCAAGATCGGCACCAACGAACCCGGGCGAAATTTTTGCTATTCGAGTAAGATCGACGCTGTCGTCCATTTTTATTTTGACAACGTGGACTTTCAGAATAGCTTCCCGTCCCCTAATGTCAGGACGGTCGACCAGCACGTTCCGATCGAAACGTCCGGGGCGTAACAATGCCGGATCGAGCGTTTCTGGCCGATTTGTCGCCGCCATCACGATAACGCTCTGTTCAGTCGAAAACCCGTCCATTTCGACAAGCAGGGCGTTCAGTGTTTGTTCGCGTTCGTCGTGACCGCCGGGCATGCCGCTGCCGCGCACCTTGCCCAGCGCGTCTAGCTCGTCAATGAAAATAATGCTGGGCGAATGCTGAGCGGCCTGTTGGAACATATCACGCACGCGAGCTGCTCCAACGCCGACGAACATCTCGACGAAGTCCGAACCTGACAGGCCGACGAATGGAACGTTGGCTTCTCCGGCAACAGCCTTGGCCAATAACGTTTTGCCCGTTCCAGGTGGTCCAACCAGCAGAACGCCGCGTGGAATACGGCCTCCCAGAGCCTGATACTTACTGGGAGTCCGTAGAAACTCGACGACTTCTCGCAGTTCTTCAACGGCTTCCTCGATCCCAGCCACGTCACTAAACGTCGTATTGACGTCTTCCTGAGCATAGTACTTACCGCGACTGCGGCCGAAAGACATCGCAGTTCCTGCTCCGCCCATTCTGCGAAACACGAAAATAAATAACAGCAAGAAGAGCAAAGGAAATAGCAATAGCAATGCCAACGATTGCCATTCGGATGGTGGCATCTCAAAATCGTATGCTATCTGTTTTTTTTCCAGCAAATCGATCAGCCGAGTTTGGACTAAGTCCGAAATTCCGACGGCGGGAATTTTGTAGTGCTTAGTGGAACTTGAAGTGGATGGTTTAGATCCTGATTCGGGTTTCTGTTGATCCTGAAAAGTGATGTAACGCGGACCAATGGTCAATTCGAAGACATTCGTCTCGTTGTAACGTTTCTTCTCCAATCCACGCAGGAATTCACTGAATTTCAATTCTTCTCCCTTACGCTGCGAGTTCATAAGAGAGAAAGCGATCAACGCAATAACACCGCCTACAACCAAATACCAGAATAGGTTGCTGGATTGATTCCGTTCGGGACGCCGAGGACGACCACCCGACGGCTGATTCGAATCGGAAGATTGTGGCTTTGATTCGTCAGAGTTCGACATAACTTGGCCGTATACGAAGCCAGTCTGAAATGTTGCAAAGAACTGTATGCCGATAATTAGTGCCGGTCAACTCATGATGCGATGGCTCTTGCCACAAATTTGGGCTCGACTTAGAATATGGTCAAGTAGTCGGAAATTTCCGAAGACGATGCCAATAAGACGTTTTTTCTCATTCTATGACCTAATTGATGCAAGTGAATGAATCGTATTGCAGTATTGGGTTCAACCGGATCGATTGGAACTAGTTGTCTGGAGGTCATTGGCTCCTGCCCAGGACAAATGAGTCTGAGTGGCATAACAGCCCACAGCAATTGGAAACTTCTGGGGCAGCAAAGCAAAGCCTTTTGTCCTAAATGGGCCGTTCTTAGTGACGAATCGCTGCGTAACAGAGTGCCCCGCAATGCCTTCTCGTCTCGAACTGAGTTGCTCTTCGGACCTGAGGGGATTGAACGTGTTGCCGGCGACCCAGACGTAGACGTCGTCGTCAGCGGAATTGTGGGAGCCGCCGGTCTGCAGGGAACATGGGTGGCTTTAGAGACCGGTAAGCGAGTCGCGATTGCAAACAAGGAAACACTGGTTGTTGCCGGATCGCTGGTGATTGAACTGGCTGGTCGCACCGGTGCCACATTGCTTCCGGTCGACAGCGAGCACAGCGCCATTTTTCAAGCCATGCATTCGGGACAGAGCCACGAAGTCCGGCGCGTAGTGTTGACATCCAGTGGAGGCCCGTTCCGAGGATGGACCCGAAAACAACTCGACAACGTGACGCCCCAGATGGCATTGGCCCATCCAACGTGGAACATGGGACCGAAAATCACCGTCGATTCGGCAACCATGATGAATAAAGCGTTGGAAATCATTGAAGCAAAATGGTTGTTTGGTCTCGAGGTTAATCAAATTGATGTGGTGGTCCACCCACAATCGATCGTCCATTCGTTTGTTGAATTCGTCGATGGATCGATAATCGCTCAGTTGTCGCCTCCCGATATGAAATTGCCGATCCAATATGCATTGACTTATCCAGCACGTACGGAGAGCATCAGTCCGAAAATGGATTGGAGCCAGGCGATGAATCTGGAATTTGAACCGCCGGACTACGAAGCCTTTCCCGCACTAGCATTGGGAATTGAAGTGAGCCAGCGGAATGGAACCTGTGGGGCTGTATTGAACGCGGCCAACGAAATAGCCGTCGAACGATTTCTTTCTGGGGACTTACGTTTTTCCGACATCCCGAGTGCTTGTAGTGCGACTTTGAAAAATCACGATTTCGACCCCCACCCGTCATTATCCGATCTTCTGAAACTGGATGGTTGGGCTCGCGAGGAGACACGCCGGTGGCGATCTTAGCTGAATTCGACTTAGCTTCGGCCTGGGAAATGGCACGGAACATTTTGTACGTGGCCGTTGGTCTGGGATTTGTAATTTTCTTCCACGAGTTGGGGCATTTCGGCGTCGCCAAATGGTGCAACGTACTCGTCGAACGCTTCAGTATCGGTTTCGGTCCGATTCTGTGGAGCTTCAAGAAGAACGATACCGAATACGCTCTGTCCGTGATTCCGTTTGGTGGATATGTGAAAATGCTGGGACAGGATGATATGGATCCCAGCCAACTCAGCAGCGAAGAAATTGCTCTGGATCCACGCTCCTATTCGGCCAAATCGGTCAGCCAACGGATGGCCATCATATCGGCCGGAGTCATCATGAATGTTATTACTGGCGTACTATTTTTCACGGCCGCCTTTAGATTCGGAGTGGAGACGTCGCCCGCCGAGCTAGGAACGGTTCAGGTAGGAATGCCTGCTTGGAAATCCGGACTTCGAAATGGAGACACCATCACACGCATCAACGGTCGTGAGGTTGACTCGTTCGCTGACATTATGCGCGGCGTGGCGCTAACGACCGGACGGGTTGCGATCAACGGTATCCGGTCAGATGGATCTACCTTTAAAGTACTAGTGACTCCAGACACCTCGGGAACTCGGCGAATGATCGGAGTCAGCCCAACGCTGGGACTGACATTGATTCGACCAGACGACGAGACTCTACCTGCGATCGTCCCCGGCACGGCGGCTGCCACGGCAACTCCACCGTTTGAACCGGGAGATATCATTCGAAAAGTCGGAGATACTGAAATCAACAGATTTTCGCAATTACAGGAAATCTTTGCCGCCAATAGTACGCAGACGTTAGCAATTTATGTCGAACGTCCAAAACATGACGGCTTACTCAAAATTGACCTTGGCACAAATCGATTTCGTACTCTGGGACTTTTGATGGACATTGAAAAAATTACGTCCATCAAACAAGGATCTCCCGCCGACAAAGCCGGCCTGAAACCAGGCGAAAAGATTGTCAGCGTCAGCGACGTGGACCTGGCTACGCAGCTTGACGTCGGCAAGCAGTTGGATCCGTTGAAGCTGCCCAATCACTTTGCCAAGTTGCACGGCAAGAATGTGAAAGTCGTGGTGAAACGTGAAGTGGAAAGCGGTTCAGTCGAAGAGGTGGCGGTCCATCTGACTCCGTACAACATCCCCGGTTGGATCGAAAAACCGACTGCCCACGATTTCCCCATTTCGGTCCCGTCGATTGGTATCGCATTTCATGTGACTCCGCAGGTGCTACATATCACAAAGGGCAGTCCCGCTGCAAAGGCCAACATTGAACCCGGGTCACGAATCACGAAGATGGAGTTATTCCTTCCCAAAGGGCAACCATCGGACGGATTGCAGCAAGGCAAGACGATTTCGATTGAATTCAGCGGCGAGAAAAAAAACTGGGCCTTTGCGTTCTGGATGATGCAGGTCGCTGCTACGCGTCACGTCCGGCTGACCATTAGCCATCAAGGCGAATCACAGGTTGTCCCATTGGAGCCTCAACCGGCTGCCGATCCCAACTGGTGCGTTCCCACGCGAGGTATTCGACTGAGCAGTCTGACGACGACCCTAGAGGCCGAAAATTTTTCTGATGCTTTGGTTATGGGCGTGACGCACACGCGAAATTCACTGATTGACATCTACCTCACACTGCGCAACTTGGTGGGTGGATTGCTGTCGTTCAAGGAATTGCATGGTCCGATTGGAATAGCAAAGGTTGCCTACGAGGTCTCCAAGCAGGGAATGCCTAAGTTACTATTATTTCTTGGCTTTTTGAGCGTCAATCTGGCTGTCCTGAACTTTCTTCCCATTCCCGTCCTCGATGGCGGTCATATGCTTTTCTTATGCTGGGAAGCCGTAACGCACAAACGACCGAGTGAACGAGTACTGGTCGCCGCCACTTATTTTGGCATGGCCTTTGTTTTGGGCCTCATGCTACTGGTCATCTATCTGGACATCTTCGTTCACCACCTCGGTATCGATTGACTCAGGCGCTATTTTGCAAACTGCAATGAAACGAATTTCTCAGGCAAGATGCCTGTCCGATCCTACGACTCCATCATTTTTACCAAGTTGACGTAGAGTCGCCAATTGCACATGGAAACTTTGATACAATCCAATTGACTCAGAAAGCAAGTCGCCACGACCAATCAAGAGGCCGAAAATGATTCGATTTGCTCGTTACCGATATTTGTTCGCATCGTTCGCTGCGGTAGTCGGCATCATTTCGGTTTGGGGACTCCGTCTTCCATCATCAATTGCCGCGCCAAAGCCTACGAAGACAACTACCGTTGTCCCGAACCCAGGTCTCCTGAAAATGGTTCGAAAGCGAGCCATCAACTTTCTGCGCACCAGCCAATCTGACGACGGCAGTTGGACGTCTCCAACTGTGCCGGGAATCACAGCCCTTGCCGCGACCGCCCTTTCGAAAAGCGGCCTGCCCCCGACTGATTCGACGCTTGCTCGCAGTCTAGATCACCTGCAAACCTTCATTCAAAAAGATGGCGGAATCTACTTCAAAAAGAGCAACCATCGGAACTATGAAACCTGCATTGCGCTTTTGGCCTTTCAAACGACCAACAGACACGGCAAGCATAATACTATTATCAAGGATGCGGAGAATTTCCTGAGAAACTTGCAATGGGACGAAGGTGAAGGCCTGGAAAGCTCAGACGTGGCCTTTGGCGGCGCCGGTTATGGAATACATCAGCGTCCCGATTTATCGAACACACAGTTTTTATTAGAAGCGTTCAAGGCTGCTGGAGTGAAGTCGGACGACCCTGCCATGAAGAACGCTCTGCGTTTCGTTTCACGATGCCAAAATCTGGAATCGGAGCACAATATCACCCCCTTCGCAACCAAAGTCAATGATGGCGGTTTTTTCTACACCCCGGCAGCCGGTGGCACCTCACAAGCCGGGCTGACTTCAAACGGCGGTTTGCGATCGTACGGCAGCATGACATATGCCGGGCTAAAGAGCATGATCTACGCTGGGTTGAAGCGTGGCGACCCACGAGTCAAGGCAGCATTTGAATGGATTAAGCGGTTTTACACCGTCGAGAAAAACCCTGGGCTCGGCAATCAGGGACTATACTACTACTATCACACTTTCGCGAAGGCTTTATCAGTTCTGGATGTCGACTACCTAGTCGATGCTCAAGGAACGCAACACGACTGGCGACACGAGTTGTTCCAAGCCTTGGCGAAGCTTCAAAAGAATAATGGAAGCTGGGTCAACTCGGCCGAGCGGTGGTATGAAGGAGACCCGAATCTGGCCACCACGTATGCACTGCTGGCACTCAGCTATTGCGATCCAAAACCGGTCGTCGTACCAAGCAAGACTGCGTCAAGAAAGTCCGCGAAATCGGTCGGGAATTCTCGGACCAAACCGGTTGACTTTGATCCGTAACAGTTGCACGATTGGGGCTGTCGTTGCGTCATTACCACAGTATCAGTACGCACGTGAGGAGACGCTTTGAAACTACTGCGCGAACTGACCCGCCTACAGCACGAACACGGCTACATCGACGATGGCAGCTTGCACCAGTTGTCTCGTAAGAAAAACGTGCCGCTGTATCAGCTGGAAGGACTCGTCAGCTTCTATCCTTACTTCCGTCGCACTCCGCCTCCAAGAACGACGGTTCACATCTGCCGCGACGTTTCTTGTTCGATGGCCGGATGTGACGCGATGACGCGGCAATTATGTGACCTACTGCAAAGTCGCAACGAAGTCACCGTCGAAGAAGTTTCCTGTTTGGGTCGCTGCGATACCGCGCCGGCTGTGGCGATCGACGGTATTCCACTGGCTCCGGCGACACTCTGCGACCTCGATGTCGTCCTGGCAGTGGTCGAGGGCCGGCAAGCACTTCCCGCCAACGAGCCAACCAACGCGACGCGAATATGGAAGTGCGATCATTATCCGGACCCGACTCAGCATTACGGTACTGTTATGTCGCTAGTCCAGTCTGATTCAGACGTAGCGACGGTCTGCATTGAGCGACTAAAACAAAGTAATCTGCGTGGCATGGGCGGGGCCGGATTTCCCGCCGGGATGAAATGGAAATTGGTGGCTGCCGAGCCCGCACAGCCGAAGTATGTAATCTGCAATGCGGATGAGAGCGAACCAGGCACGTTCAAGGACCGAGTCATTTTGGAGGAGCTGCCGCACCTTGTCATCGAAGGACTGGTGTTGGCTGGATTGACCGTCGGAGCTGAGACGGGAATCATCTACCTACGTCACGAGTACTCGAAAGAACAGAAAGCATTAGAATCCGCATTGTCGCAGGCGCGTCAGACCGGCATTCTCGGCGATAACGCCGCAGGTTCTGGCAAGCGCTTCGAGATTGAAATTTTTGTCTCACCCGGTGGTTACATTCTGGGTGAGGAAACCGCATTGCTGGAAGTCCTGGAAGACAAGCGTGGTGAACCGCGAAACAAACCGCCCTACCCCGGCACACACGGACTGCGGGGAAAACCGACGTTGATCAACAATGTCGAAACGTTCGCCTTGGCGGCTGCGATTGTGCATTACGGAGTGGAATGGTGGCAGTCTCAAGGCCGCCACGGCTCTGCCGGTCTGAAATTCGTGTCGGTCTCGGGCGATGTGAAAAAACCTGACGTCTACGAGATCCCTCTCGGCACGACGGTCGCCGAACTGATCGAATTGGCCGGCGGCATGCAGGATGATAAACCACTGCTGGCATTTCTGCCGGGTGGCGCGAGTTCCAACTTCCTAACGGCCGACGCAGCCGACACGCCGTTGGATTTTGACACAATCAATGATGCCGGCAGTATGCTGGGCACAGGCGCTGTGATCGTCATGGCCAAAGACCGGGACCTGTTTGCTCTGGCCACTAACATCGTCCGTTTTTTCCGCAACGAGTCATGCGGTAAGTGCGTGCCGTGCCGTATTGGAAGTCAAAAAGCAGTTGATTTGTTGGACGGAGTGTACTTGGGAAAAATCTCTGTTAAAAAATTAAAATTGCTCCACGACTTGGGCGATACACTGGAACAAACTTCAATCTGTGGCCTGGGCCAAGTCGCCATTAATTCGATCCTCTCGATGATGAAGCAATTCCCGGACTACGACGCATGGCCATTGCAGAAAACGCGACAACCAAAACCATTACGCTAACAGTTGATGGTCGCCAAGTTTCCGTGAAAAACGGCACGACGATCTGGCAAGCGGCTGCGCAGGTCGGCATCGAGATTCCGGTGCTTTGTCACGACCCCAAACTGAATTCGGTCGGCGTCTGCCGATTGTGCGTTGTCGACGTAAGGGAACGAGTGCTTGCGGCGTCCTGTGTCCGCGAGTGCCAAGACGGAATGACCGTTGATACTTCGTCGGCCAAGGTGCAGAAACACCGCAAGATGTTGATGTGGCTACTGCTTGCCGACCATCCCACTCCCTGTCAGCGAGAACTCACGACCGGCAATTGTGAATTGGAGGCACTCGGCCGACAATTGGGGTTATTGACGGGCAACCAACAGAAACCCGGCTTCTCGCAGAATCTAGATTTCTTAGCCATCTCTTGCAAATCAAAAAACCGGCGTCCACAAGATCAATCTTCTCCCGTAATCTCCGTCGATCATCAAGCCTGTATTCTTTGCGACCGGTGCATCCGCGCTTGTGACGACATTCAATCAAATGAGGTGATTGGCCGCACCGAGAAAGGCTACGCATCACAAATTGCCTTCGACTTGAATAACCCGATGGGCGAAAGTACGTGTGTTTCCTGCGGCGAATGTGTCAGCGCCTGTCCGACAGGCGCGTTGACTCACAAACAAATAACGCTTCCGCTGGCGCCGGTCAGCCAGAATCGCTTGGTCGACAGCGTTTGCCCGTATTGCGGAGTCGGGTGCGCGATTACGCTTTACGCACGCGAAAACACAATCGTCTGCGCTGAAGGACGCGATAGTCCTGTAAACCATGGCCGACTGTGCGTCAAAGGTCGATACGGCTGGGATTACACGACTCACCCGCAGCGTCTGACGAAGCCACTAATTCGCCGCGACGATTTTTATCCGAAAGGACCGCTTTCGTCCGAGGTGCGCCACTCTATTGCAGCCAACCGCAAACCAGGCGGAATTGTTGACTACGACGAGGTCTTGCCAGCATTCCGAGAAGCAACCTGGCAGGAAGCCCTCGATCTGGCCGCAAGACGATTTAAAGAAATTAAGGGGAAACATGACAGCAGTGCCTTGGCCGGTTTCGGATCGGCCAAATGCTCGAACGAAGAAGCTTACCTATTCCAAAAGCTGATACGCGCCGGCTTTGGAACGAACAACGTCGACCACTGCACGCGCCTGTGTCACGCATCATCTGTCGCAGCATTGATAGAAACAATTGGCTCTGGCGCAGTGACCAACGTATTTGGCGACGTTGCCCGTGCAGA
Organism: Planctomycetota bacterium; assembly: GCA_963582345.1. Lineage (GTDB taxonomy): Bacteria > Planctomycetota > Planctomycetia > Planctomycetales > Planctomycetaceae > CAUZSN01. The sequence continues at coordinate 23,148 of CAUZSN010000006.1, read as the reverse complement.
CGTTGCACTCATCGCCGGGTCCAACACGACCACGAACCACCCAGTAGCTGCCACGTTCATGAAAGACGCGGCTAAACAGGGCACGAAGTTAATCGTCGTCGATGTCCGACGTCACGAAATGGCCGACTTCGCGACTCACTTCGCCCGAATCACGCCTGGAACAGATGTCGCTTTCTACAATGGCATCATGCACGTCTTGATCGCCGAAGGGTTGATTGATCAAGAATATATCAACAGACACACAGAAGGTTTTATCGCATTGCGAGACATGCTGCTTGCGGACTTTCCGCCCGAGCGTGCTGCAAGCATCTGTGGTCTCCCGGCCAGAGAAATCAAAGCCATTGCACGCACCATCGGTACCGCCACGCCGCCTGGCGGTGGCGGAAGCATGATCATCTTTTGGGGTATGGGCATCTCGCAACATACAACGGGCACCGATAACGCTCGTTGTTTGATTTCACTCTGCTTGCTGACCGGCAACATCGGCAAGCCTGGCAGCGGGTTACATCCACTGCGCGGACAAAACAATGTTCAAGGGGCCAGTGATGCCGGATTGATTCCCACGGTCTATCCTGACTACCAGCCAGTGGACGTTCCTGATGTCCGCAGAAAATTCGAATCGGCTTGGGCAGTACAACTCGATCCCAAACCAGGACTGACCGTGGTCGAAATCATGAAGGGCGCACTGGACGGTACAATTCGCGGCATGTACATCATGGGCGAAAACCCATTCATCTCAGACCCAAACGTCAACAAAGTGCGACAGGCGTTGAGCAGCCTGGATTTTCTGGCTGTACAGGACATTTTTCTGACTGAAACCGCTGAATTCGCCGATGTCATCCTGCCGGCCAGCAGTTATTTCGAAAAGACTGGGACCTATACGAACACCGACCGCCGTGTTCAATTGGGTCACAAAGTTCTGGATTCACCCGGTGAAGCCCGACAGGATTGGGACGTGATCTGTGAAATTGGACGCCGGCTCGGTTTATCAATGCAATACGATTCGGTTGCCGAAGTCTTCGACGAATTCACCGCACTGACGGAGAACTACAACGGTCTTACCCACCGAAACCTCAGCGACACCGGAAAATTGTGGCCGTGTGCCGATCCGGCGAAGCAAGACGGCACGCAAATCTTGTTTGCAGACGGTTTCCCGACAAAGTCGGGCAAAGGACAATTCGTGGCTTGTCCATACATACCAGCTGACGAATTACCGGACGAAGAGTATCCATTCATCTTGAACACGGGCCGAGTTCTGGAACACTGGCATACCGGCAGCATGACTCGTCGCAGCTATGCATTGAACGCGATCGAACCGAACGCGTTTGCCGCCATTCATCCCGACGATGTAGCCCGGCTGGGATTCGACGATGGCCAGATGATTCGAGTTAGCAGCCGCCGAGGCACAATTGAACTTCAATGCCGCGCCGACGACAATATCGAACCAGGATGCATTTTCATCCCCTTCCATTTCCGTGAAGCTGCTGCCAACGTCCTGACCACGGATGCTCTGGATCCACACGGCAAGATCCCCGAATTCAAATTCTGCGCCGTGAAAATTTACAAGGTGGAATCTACCTAGCCAGTGATTTATGGAAGCTGATAGGGTGGACATTACCGACAAAAACCCTTTGAGAGCGTATTCTAGGCAGTGCGAATGTGACCCACTCAAAAGCCAGTGGTCCGAAAACAAAAGCGTCAGGCAATCACGATGACCATCAATAGACCGATTGCGAGAATTGTGCAGCAGATTCGTTTCGTTGTTCTCATGTAACCACCCACTGAGCCGACTGATGTAGACGGCATACCGTCTGGGTTACTGGACTGCGATGGAAAACAATGCGGTTATATACGTCCTAATGCGACAAACGCGCAATTCTAGAGTCGCGATGGAAGTATCGCAGCACCGCTAATCCCCTAGAGAACAAGCATGATTCCAAGTATATTCCGACACACGGAGAGGTGCCAGAGTGGCCGAACGGGCCGGTCTCGAAAACCGGTGTATCCTTCACGGGTACCGAGGGTTCGAATCCCTCCCTCTCCGCTTCATTAGCGTAAAGGTGGGTTGGTGACAGTTGAAACTAAAAAACTGCGTTCTGTTCTGATATAATTTCGAAAGTCCGGGAATAAACTGCTTTAACACCGAATCTCACGTAGTTGTAGTGCGTCCTATATAGAAACGCCTTCCCAACTCGGCAGGTGCTCCTTTCGCTTCGTGAAAAGGATGACAAGAATTCAATTAGTTCATGAAATGTTTTGGATATCGAAATGAAGAAAATAACTTCTTTGTTGATGATGCTTTGTGTAGGTGTTTTTGTCGTCGGATGTGGCGAGCAAGCTGCAGATGATACGTCCTCAGGTGGAGCTTCGGCACCTGATGCCACACCGGAGGATCTAGAGATGATGAAAAGAATGATGGGGAATATACAAGTGTCGCCCGAAATGATGGAAAAGCTCATTTCCACTACACCGGATAAGGAAAACGTACCTTCCAAGTGACAACATATCCGGACAAAACGTTCTTGTGATCTTTGTCACCTGATTCTCGTATCGATCCACACCAGCGTCTTCTTTTTTAACCGGCAGCGGCATTGCTACTACAGCACCAGCGGTCGTTTCCAGCATTCCTTTAGATCGGACAATGCCGAGTCGATGACCATTGGTCCATTTGCTCCATAAATCGTTACTCGATCATCCTCGACGACACGGCCAACCTGTACGGCAGGGAATTCGGAGAAAACGTCGGCAAGTTCATGCTGGTCGTTTTCTGCGACTTCTAATAAAAGACGCGTGTTGCTTTCCGAAAACAGCAACACGGCATCATCGTCGATGCCATTGATTTTGGCGAGCGGTTTCAGTTCGAGGTGGACTCCCCTCGCGCCCGCGAATGCCATCTCCGCGACCGCGGCAGCGAGTCCGCCTTCACTAAGATCGTGACAACTGCGGAGCAGGCCCAGACGGATCGATTCATGAACCAAGGAAAAAATCTTAGGAGCACGCTCAAAATCTACACGCGGCACGTCTCCACCGCTCAAATTGTTTATTAAAGAAAAATGACTGCCGCCCAATTCATTGGCGGTTGCACCGACCAGAAACAACCGATTGCCGGCTTGCTTTAAGTCCATTGTGACTGCTCGACCAACGTCGTCGATCTGACCTAACGCGCTAATTAGCAGCGAAGGAGGAATTATGACCTCATGCTCGCAGCCTGTCGCGTCCTGATAAGAAAACTCGTTGTTCAGACTGTCCTTGCCACTTATAAAGGGAGTTTGGTAGGCCAGGGCGCAGTCGTGACATCCTAATGCCGCCCGAACCAGACTGCCCAGCACTTCCGGTCGGTCCGTATTGCCCCAGCAGAAGTTATCCAGAATGGCGATGCGCCGAGGATTGGCGCCGACTGCAATGCAGTTTCGGATCGCCTCGTCAATTGCCGATGCCGCCATCCAATAGGTATCAAATTCGCCATACCGTGGGTTCATCCCGCACGCGATGACCAAGCCACGATGCGAGGCCAGATCGGGCCGCAACACAGCTGCATCAGATGGTCCGTCATTCTCGACACCAACCAGCGGTTTGATGACACTACCGGCCTGTACTTCATGGTCGTATTGCCGAATCACCCATTCTTTGCTGCACACATTCAGAGACCCCAGGATTCGCTTCAGATCGTCGTCGTAACGGCCCTTGCGTAGAATGGTCAACGACCGAGTCAGCGGCGATTTGTAGATTGCCTCACGAATGGTAGGCGGACGGCCGTCGTGCAAAAACGACATCAATAAGTCGGCCACCTGCCGATCATGGTATTTCAATACCAACCGGCCTGTCTGCTGAAATTCTCCAATAACTGCTGCTTCAACGCCTTCTGATGCGCACAGAGCTGCGAATTCGGGCCAGTTCCGCGGTGGGACGGCCAAGATCATTCGCTCTTGCGCTTCAGAGATCCAAATCTCGGTATACGACAGCCCCGAATATTTAAGCGGCGCCCGGTCCAACCAAACTTCCGCTCCGACTTTTGCAGCCATCTCACCCACAGCGCTACTGAAACCACCAGCACCGCAATCGGTGATGGCTGAATAAAGGCTCTTGTCGCGGGCCTGCAGGATTACGTCGACCACAATCTTCTCGGTGATGGCGTTGCCGATTTGGACCGCGCCACCTGAAATGTCCTCGCTCTCTTGAGTTAGTCGGGCTGACGAAAACGTTGCTCCGTGAATTCCGTCACGGCCAGTCCGGCCACCAACAGTGACGATCAAATCGCCTGGCGTGACATGTTTTTCCGACTTGCCAACAGGAATCATCGCCACGTTGCCACAATAGACTAGTGGATTTCCAAGGTATCGCGGATCGAAGTAGATTGCTCCGTTCACAGTTGGGATGCCCATCCGGTTCCCGTAGTCGCGGACTCCAGCCACGACTCCCTGAACGACCGCCTTGGGATGCAACACACCGGGCGGAAGACTTTCGTGAGGCGTGTCAGGCGGCGCGAAGCAAAACACGTTGGTGTTGCAGACTGGCTTGGCGCCCAGTCCCGTTCCCAGAGGATCGCGGATGACGCCACCGATGCCCGTGTTTGCGCCACCGTACGGTTCCAACGCGGATGGGTGGTTGTGCGTTTCGACCTTAAAACAGACGTCATGTTTATCGTCGAAACGGACTATACCGGCATTGTCTTTAAACACACTCACGCACCAATCATCATCGCCCATTTTTTCGCGAATCGTGTCTGTGGCGGCAAAAATTGTTTCCTTCAGCATGTTTTCAAATTTGCGATCCTGGTCATCATCACGATAGTGGATGCGACCGGCCAAGGTTTTGTGCGAACAATGCTCGCTCCACGTTTGAGCAATTGTTTCCAACTCAACGTCCGTCGGATCACGGTCAAGCTTGACAAAGTACTGACGGATCGTCTGCATTTCGGCGAGATTCAAATAGAGCTGCCCGTCAAGGCTAAGCGTCGTCAGATCGTCGCTATTCATGCCACGAATGGATACCGTGATCAGTTCATATTCGTAGTTGCTGCCCAGCGCGATGCTACCGAGTTTCAGCGGACCCCAAATGACCTGTTCGATGGCATCGCTGGCCAACAATCTGCTGGCCACAAGCTGCACGTCGCCGTCATTGGCGTCGCCGTTGACCCAGTACTTTCGGCACGTCGATACTGCTTCCACATCCAAACCCAAATCAGACAAGGCTGCCTGAGTGCTTTGTGCAACGTTGTCGGCCACCCCCGGCTTGAAAAGGACGTTGATCAGCCGGCACGTTGTTCCCGCAAAGTCTTGTGACGTTCCGTTGCCGTTCGAATCAGCCAGTTGGCGAATTGAATAGGTTTCGACAACCGTGTCAGCCAGCAGGTCGATGCTGGCTTGTTTAACCGTTTCCTGATCAACGTTACCCTGGATCAGAAACGAGCGAGCAGACTGAACCTGTTTGACCGATTTGATTCCAAATGCCCGGCATTCGGACAGCACACGGGCACCTTCGCGATCGATTTGATTCGATGAAGGACGAATTTCAACTTCCCAAAGCATGATTTTATCAGTCGTTCAGGTTTTCTGATGGCAGTTTGTTGCCATCCGGAATCAATCGAGCGCATCGCGGTTGGTTTTGGCGAGTTGCAACAGGCTTTTCAAGGCATTTGCATCGTGATTCGCGAGGGCGGCGCGAAATTCGCCTAGTCGATCAGAATAGCTGTCCAAACTTTCGATGACTGCCTCGACGTTGTTCCGCAAAATTCCAATCCATAACTCCGGATCGGCCGCTCCAATTCGCGTTGTGTCGCGAAAGCCACTGGCGGCAAAATCTCGCTCCGTTTCAGTCAGCATCGACGCCAATGTCGCGGCCACCACATGCGGCAAATGGCTAGTCTTTGCCAGCGTGTGATCGTGGTCTTCGGGCGACATTTCGATCACCACTGCCCCCAGTGCCCGCCAGAATCTTGTCAGCCGTGCCAATTGATCGAGTGGTGTTTGATTGTCCGGAGTCACCACACAAACACAACCGTCAAACAGGTCAGCGTCAGAATTTTTAAAACCTTGCTTTTCCGAACCGGCCAACGGATGCGAGCCAATAAAGGTCGCTCCGGCCGTTAATCCGTCCGACACTCCACGGCATATGGATCCCTTAATGCTACCAACATCGGTGATCAACGTACCGGGCCGGCCGTTTGCGACCGCAGTTCGCACTCCTCGAACAATTTGATCGACCGGCGTACAAAACACAAGCATTTCCGCATCTTGTGCAGCACGCGTAACGTCAGTTGTGCAAGAGTCGATCAAACCAGCCGATTCAGCAATTTCCAATCGAGCGAGACTTCGTCCGACGCCAATGACTCGGTTGACCAAATGACGTGTTCTGACAGCCGCTGCGATTGAGCCACCAAGTAATCCAACACCAATAATGGCAATTGTGTCGGCAGAGAACTTTTCTGAAGGTGTTTCGCTATACATGACGCTCACATTGTAGCGCGGCGAAATTTTCTTTTCCAGCAGTCGGCTCAACCCGGCACTACGAGCAAGCGATGAGTGTGCCGGAAATTCGATCGCTAAACAACGGTCAAGATACGAACTGTACTCGGCTCATTTGCGCTACTCTGGCAGCACGTTGCGCGACTTTCAAATTGTAAACCAGTGGCGAATTCAGAGCTGATTGCCTATGATCCACGCTTTCAAGGATGTGAAAGATTCGCGCCCACAGACAATTACGATTTGAAGGGGAATAAAAAAGCGAATGGCCAAGCACAAAGTTGAAGACATCCGAAACATCGCATTGGTCGGCCATGGTGCTACGGGCAAGACCACTCTGGCGGATCTCATGTTATTTAAGTCGGGGGTCGGCAGCCGCACCGGCTCGGTCGATGAAGGCACCAGTGTGCTCGATTTCGATGACGAAGAGAAAGAGCGGAAATCGTCAACCACGTCATCGATAATTCATTTGGAGCATAACGGAAAACGTGTGAACATCATCGATACGCCGGGTTACCCAGACTTTATTGGCCAGGTTTCGGGAAGTTTACAAGCCATCGAAACTGCTGTGATCGTGATTAGTGCCGCGGCGGGCATAGAAGTCAACACGCGCCGTGTGTTTGTGATGGCGGGAGACGCTGGCGTCGGCCGAATTATTGTGATCAACAAATGCGATATGGACAATGTGCAATTCGCCGAGTTGCTGGGCACAATTCAAAAGACGTTCGGTCCGGCCTGCATTCCTTTGAACGTTCCCGTGGGAATTTCAGCGGACTTCAATGGCATTGTCAACACGTTGAACGTGCCCGACAGCGTTCCTGACAACGTGATCGTCGATCCGTCAGAGATCAACCAACCGCTGATGGATGCGATCGTCGAAGCGGACGAAGCGTTGATGGAGCGATTCCTCGAGGGCGAGGAATTATCAGTGGACGAAATCGCCGGCGGAGTGACCAAAGCAATCGCAGCAGGAACGCTCATCCCGATCTTCTGTACCAGTTCCAAGTCAGGCACAGGAGTGCCCGAGTTTATGGATGCTTTGACGAACTTTGCACTGGCTCCAGGTGACGTGCAGCGAGTGGTACAAAACGGTTCAGGCGACACGATCACCTTGAAATCATTGGCAGACCAACCATTAGTGGCACAGGTTTTCAAAACACGTATCGATCCGTTTGTCTCTCGAATGAGTTGCCTGCGAGTTTTCTCGGGCAAACTAGGAAAAGATACTTCGGTCTATCATTCGGGAAGTGGAAAGAACATCAAAATCGGCCAATTGCTGGAGATCCAGGGCGGCAGTCAGGACCTCGTCGGTGATGCCGCTGCGGGCGACATCGTGGCCGTCGTCAAGGTGGAAGAACTGAAGACCGGAGACACGCTGGCAGCCGCAGACAGCGAGCTCCGAATGGCGGACCTCGCATATCCGAGCCCAATGGTTTCGCTGGCTGTCCGGCCAAAAAGTCAGGCCGACCAGGCAAAGATCTCCGGTGCCCTACAGAAAATCGCAGATGAAGATCAAACGTTCCAGATCTATCGAGACCCCCAGACTAAAGAAATGGTCATGCACGGGATGAGCGAACTTCACTTGCAGGTTGTCGAAAGTCGACTGGCAAGGCGGGACAAGGTCGACGTTGTCGTGCGTCAACCGAAAGTGCCGTATCGCGAAACTTGCAACGGGGCAGCCGAAGGCAGCTACCGTCACAAAAAACAATCGGGTGGCGCCGGACAGTTTGGCGAAGTCCACCTACGCATTGCCGCATTGGATCGCGGCATCGATCCAGAAGAACACTTCACAAAAGCGAGATTCGAAAGCATGCGGCGGCACCACTATAATCCCGACCTGAATTATTGCTTCGTTGATCGCATTACCGGTGGGTCGATTCCAAATCAGTTTATTCCTGCCGTGGAAAAGGGCATTAAAGAACGAATGGAACAAGGTGTGCTTGCGGGGTACCAAGTGCAAGACGTCACCTGTGAACTTTTCTTCGGAAAAGACCACCCAGTGGACAGCAACGAAACAGCGTTCAAGACGGCCGGTAGCATGTGTTTCCGAAATGTTTTCAAGGACGCCAAACCCGTATTGCTTGAACCGATCGTGCAATTGGAAATCACAGTACCCGGCGACAAGCTGGGTGACATCACCAGCGATCTGAACACGCGCCGTGGACGGATGGAAGGCATGGATAGTGCTCCTGGCGGGTTTCAAGTTTTGAAGGCGAAGGCTCCGCTGGCGGAAATCCTCACCTACTCGCGGTCGCTCTCGAGCATGACGGGCGGCGAAGGTTCGTTTAGTTTCGAAGTCAGCCACTACGAAATTATGCCGCCAAATGAACAAGCCAAAGTGATCGCGGCTGCGCAAAAGGACAAGGAAGATGCGGCGTAGGCGAGACGAGAAAAAGTCATTTCGCGTAATCCGGATCGAGGCCTCGCTACATGTTGCCGGAGCTGCACAAACGCGGCGAGTCGAATCCTCGTGTTGGTGACGGTTTGACCACGGTTAAACAACCGAAGCTCTGGTCCTCGCAGCGCTTTCTCGATCCGGCCTGCAATTTCGAACGACTCTCCTGTGTCACATCAGCGATCTGTTCGCTTTCCTTTTTTTTGCGACGTTCTTTTACGTTGTTGGCTCGATTTCTGCACCGAAAGCGGTTGGTTCCATTCCTGCAATTGCTGGTGCAGTTGCTGAAGGCTGATTTGAATCGACGGAACTTGTAATTCCAGTTCAGGATTATGTTTGGAAAACGGTGACGATAGGTCTAGCTGATTGACTTTTTTTTCTAACTCTAGCAACCATTCCGGAACGTCGATTCCCGATCCCTCCGTGCAGTCAAGGTACTTGTCAATCTCAGAATGCAGTGCGGCGAACGACTCAGAATATACTCGCCCTTGACGAGCGTCATTCATGGCGGCCGGGGCCAGCGCCAACATGCGATTGACGGACAGTGGTTTGACGAATCGCTCGTTCAATCGATCGTTGATCAACGGCAAATGCATGCCGCTCTTCTTTTCCAGCGCCTTCAATCTCGAAAGATGACCATCTGCCATCTCACACGATTTGGATTCGAATGCCGTCTCCCAATCCTGCACAGCTTCGGACTTATTGCACTGCGTCAACACACAATGTGCAATGGCGAGCGGGACAAAGTTCCAATCGTCTCGATCATAGGCGGACTCGACTCGCAAAAACTCAAGCAGGCAATAAAACTGCTCGCCGTAATCGGACTGCGTCGTCGTCGTGTTGTACTCCAAATACCGATCAAACTTGTCGACGACAGAGCTATAAATCATCTCCAACATGTCGACCGCGTGCTCGATATCCACCTGGCCGTTTTCAAGATCCCGCAGAAGCCGAATTCGATGCAACGGATCTTCGGTCTCGCTAAGATATTCAAGAAACCATTCGATGCCGTTGTGCAAAATCGCGCGGACGTTTCCCAAAGTCAATATTTTAACGTGGAACAAATCCTCTCCGTACTTCGCAATGAATTCCTTCAGATCGTTCAAGACCAATTCGCTTTGAAAACTTTCCACCGGCGAGAGTCGCATCGTGCGGCTGTGTCTTAGCCATTGGTCAATGTAGCGTTCAACGACATCATCGACGACGCTGATCAAGTCTTCATCGGGAAACTTCTCTTCAGCGGAACGATCCTCGCCATTCCAGTTTGCCGATGATTGCACAATATATTCAATCGAGTTGCGCAATGCCGCCCGAAAGATACGATCGAATTCAGTCACCGCTAATTCGCCAGAACGCGAGGCCCGTTCCATACGGTTAGCAGTTCTCAATAAATGCCAGGTTTCCCGCAACATGCCCAACCGAGGTAATTGCGCCACTAGAAATCGAATGTCCGCCTGTACGATTCTCGCGGTCAGAATCTGTTGTGGATGCCCTCCCCTATCCAGTGGCACGTATAGAAGTGACTTTCGCGACAGCCGGTTCAACAGGGTGGGCAACAATTGCCGGACCTTAGCAACATTCCGGCTCAACACACCACGGTATACTCTGACCATCTGCCGCTCATCCTCGGACTGTTGGTCATCACCTGCATCCGCCGGCAGACAACACAACAACCTGCGTTCGGCAATCCGACAGTTGACGTGCGTCGTGACGATTGTGTGTAACAAATAAAACTTAGTTTGTAGGTGCAAGTCGTATTCGACGTTCGAGTCATGGTCGCCGGAAGAGCCCGTGATTTCGTGGTCCCAAACCTGATTCATGAGCTGAATCAGTCCACTTTGGAGTTGGCCCGCGTGTTGATGCCACTTGCGAATGACTTCGGCCTTCGGATCCAGTCCGGGATGTTCGGCGTGGGCCATCCGCGATTCGTCGCTGGTCGATGGTATCGCCAATGCCGACGCGGCCGTTTGCCACAAGTTTGACAACATCATCAAGAATTTAAGATGCGGTTCGAGTTGTCGAGAGACAAGTTCGAATTCCGAATCTTCCGGCGTAAATCCACCATCCAGCGTTTTCCCGCTATGCCCGTCGAGAGCACTGTCGTGGAATACCACACCATCGTACGCAGCTTGGTACAGTTGATCTTCCCAATCTTCGTCGTCATCCAAGACGTCATCCGGCCGTAGATTGTGGCTTTCTTCAGTCCCAGGTTCACCGGTAATGATCGATTTTTCACCCAGGACCTCGTCTGCGGTAGGAACCGACCAATACTGACCAGCATTCGCTTCTAGGAAGTCGAACAGCCTACGCAAAATCGGCCACACGTCGTTGCCCGTGTCCGATTTGATCGATTCGATGACGCAATTCATCCATTCCAACAACAGGGAGTAGATCGAATGCGAACTAGATTCCAGCCCAACTTCGTCCGCCCGGCTCAGCCATTCCATCAATAGCCCCATCGCGGCGACGTGATCCTGCCTTTGTAACAATGTGTCGACTACCAGCGCGTAGGCCTTGGCCGATTCGAACCGATGTACATGCTTGCGCCAAAACGAGATGTCACCTGCAGCTTTACCTGCGGCGTTCCACTCGTTCAACGCACATGACACATGCGTGGCGGATTCCCAACTCTCACGACCGTGAACATTGGGTAAGCCTTCGATCGCTGTCGTTGCAAATTGGTCCCAGTAATCGGCTAAATTGCGAAATCGATCAGAAAGCTGGCCCGCCAACTGATCGTCGCCCTGTGCCGCGGTTTCTGCCAGACTGTGCGAATAGACACCGAACAACCGTTCCATAATGTCTAATAGCGCTTCAACACGCTGGTCCGGAATGACGTCTTCGCGAGACGAAAACAACGGGAAGTGCCCTTGATATCCCAAGATATTCCAGGGGTCGACCAAAGCGCCGCACTGAATTCCGCGCTGCAGAAAATTTTCAACTTCTTCGATTCGGTTGGCAGCCTCGGCAAGCTGCCCTTGATCCAAATCTCGGTGGGCGGTCGTGATTCGCCATTGAATCTCACATTCGAACCTCGCTGATGCACAAGGCATGACCGATGCCTGTTCACGACTTGCATCCGCGTATCCCATCCTCGCAAATATTTGGGCCAGCCGCCGACGCTGCATTTGCCGCGCTCCGTAATGGGCCAGATGCATATTCAGCGCCTGCCGGACGTGTCCAAAGGGCTGCCGCGTCAGCTTGGCCTCGCGAGTCAGACGTTTGGCACGCGCACCGGTCGCCGCCTTTAGCAACCGATCATAAAATGCATCTCGCTGCCGGGCGACATGTGGGAGCAGTGAGGTCAGCGTGACCGTTGAATCATGCGTGTCCGGCCCCGAGCCGCTAATGGACGAAGCCATCAACATCGTGCCGCACAAAACGGCCGAAGCGTCGTGCAGGACTTCCTCGGCCGTGTCGTCTCGATTGTCGTCCATCCACTGCAACAATGCATCCAGTATGATCCTGCGAATCACAAACCGGAAATAAAATCCCTTGGTGTCAATCAGGTGCGGGTCCCACTCGCCGAACATATAATTTGTCCGTTTGTTGACAGGATGCTCGTGATCGTGGGCACGAACGTCCAGAGCCAGCTCGTCCATCCGTGACAGATCGAAATGGGCGTCCCGCAGAATTTGCGCGGGGGTCTCGGTGAAGGATCTAATTGTCCGACTGATTAAGTCGTGGTATTTTCCCGCTACGACACCCACTCCTTTGATGAACAGCGGGACGGGTCGAAACCGCTCGTGCTCATACGGCTCCATTCTCTGTTCATTTTCGAGTGCGGCCACAGGGCGAAACCCGATGAAGTCGTTGAGTTGATTAACGGCCCCCGCGACAATTCGCTGGTTTTCATCCCAGGGCGGACCTTGCGCCAAAGCCGCTTCGAACATCCTTGCCAGAAAAAACGGTTGCTGAAGTTCTCCGTCATCTAGGTGAAACAACATATCCGCATGGTGACGACGATAGGCGGGCCACAGATCATCAAAAACCAGACGGACAATGGCTGTGGCTTGCGTGCTGTTGACGAATGTCGGCGTCGACACTTGCAAGCGGTCCAGGTGATCCAGGAACTGCTGACGAATGTCCGGCCACGCACGCTGTGAACTCAATTGCGTGTGGAACCTATTCAGATTCTTCTGAAAACCCGCGTCTGGCGTGCCGTTCGAGAAATTCAGATAACCCGCAATCTCTTTTAGAAGAGTTTCTTCGTCGGACAGCGATTCGCGCAAATCTGAATCCGTTCTGTGTGTCATGTTTAGCGAAGAAGTTCGTTCTCGTCAGTCTTCAAGATTCGTTTCCAACTGTCGCAATAGCCGGCGCTGTTCCAAATTGCAGCCACATTATCGTTGACACGGGTCATTCAGAACAAGTGCTACGACAAGCATGCGTCGCTCGGGAGCGACCATACACGGTAAATAGACCAGCAAAGGCAAAATAAAACTATCCTCTGTAGTTAATGCTTTGTATCCCAACACCAAACTCATGCCGTTGTCGAATGTTGTTGACGAAGTCCGCCCTCGAACCCAATATTCGCATGATTTCCGTCAACCAGCTGGCAAAACAGGTCGATCTTAACGTTTATAGCGCATAGCCAAGACCGATAACGCTTCGACTGAAAACTGGAAGCACGACCAATATGCGCAAGTTATTTCTTCATAGCGGGTTGAGAAAGGCTAACGGACGGTCCGACCTGGTCAGGAAAATTGAATGGATCTCGGTAACGACATTAAAGAGTGGCATATTCATAATGGTGATTGGATGCTGGAATGGGAACAGAATGAAAATAACGGGCAACAAATTCGGCAGTGGACTAGTTTGACTCAGGTACGTCGCTCGCTGAAAGTAGTGGCCGCGTCCCCGATGCTCTGGGGGACGTTGTGTACTGTTGTATTTTATAAACTGGTTCCGTATGTCCCTGCTCATCACGGTTTGCGAACTTTGGTCAGCCGCTATTTCTGCAGTCATCCACTGGAATATGCCACGACCGGGCTGTTCTTTGTAGGAATCGCCATTCTTGTTCTCAAGGCCGTTTGGCTGTTGTCGGAACGAACCGCCCTCAACAATCATCTGCTGAGCAACCTGCGTACGACAAAAGACTCCGATCCGGTCGAGAAGTGTACGCAGATCGCCGAGAACTTGCAGACGATTCCGAAATGGTTAAGACGAACTCAATTAGCCAGACGACTTTATGATGTGTGCTCATACGTATTTGGCAGGCGTTCAACCCAAGGACTGGAAGACCATTTAAAATATCTGGCCGAACTGGCTTCTGAACGATTACACGGAAGCTATGCATTGATCAGAACGATTACCTGGGCGGTACCAATTTTAGGTTTTTTGGGAACCGTGATCGGCATCACCATCGCCATCGCCAACGTGACGCCTGGGCAACTGGACACGTCATTGGAAGACGTCACCAGCGGATTGGCCGTGGCGTTTGACACCACGGCGTTGGCATTGGCACTATCGATGGTGCTCGTCTTCAGCTCGTTTGTCGTCGAGCAATCGGAACAACACATCTTATCAGGCGTGGAAGAATATGGGATCAAACGAATCGGTCCATTGTTTCCCACCACATCGGATGAACATGATGCGTTGGTCGCGGCCGAGGTGAAAGCCTCCGAGCAACTGCTTGCAAAAACGGAAGTACTGATCACTTGGCAAACAGACCTATGGCAGAAAGGGATGGATTCGTTACGACAACGTTGGATGGACACGTTAGAACAACAGCAGTTGGATCTTCAGCAGGCGTTGCAGCAGGGCATGTCGAATACTCTTAACAATCATTCCGGCCAGTTGGCCGAGGTCCGAATTGAGTTCCTGAAAGGACTCGACAATGTGACGGATAGGATCGGTACTAGCTTATCCCTGTGGCACGAGCAGACGGAACAGACAGTACACGCGTTTTCAGACAAATTAGTCGATTGGCAGAATGATCTGACAGTCAGCACCGATCGGACGACCGAACTAGTCGAGCAAATGCGGTCACAAAGCGAAATCCTGTTGCGGATTGTTCATCAGGAAGAACAACTCACCCGGCTGCAAGATCAGTTGACGAAGAATTTGCAGGCCATTCAAACGGCAGAGACGTTCGAACAGACACTGCACAGCCTAATCGCAGCTGTGCACCTGTTGACAGCTCGTACCAAACCGAAGGCGGCGTAAATAGCGTGCGTTCCGCAATTCCTCGCGACCCTGAACGAGAATATGCCCGAGATCAATGACCAGATGGCAAGGTCGAAAAACTCACCCGGTCTCACTTTTTCCATTCCTTGCGGTCTTGGTCTGCGCCATGGGCGCACTGATCTTTCTGCTTTTGGTCACAACGCGACGTATCCGACTGCAGACCATCGCTCGTGCCCATAAAACCAAGGTCGAGCCTAGTGAACAGGACCCAGAATCACCGGCTGTTGAACGACTCGATCAAGACGATGTGCTCGAACAAATGCAAGCCCTGCCCCCCGAGCCGGTACCGATTGATTGGCAGCCCATCATCGCCACGTTGACTGAGCAACGTAACGCTCGAATCAAACGGCTGGATGAGCAACTCAGACGCCTTAGCACCATGAAGACGAAATTGCGTGATACGAGAAAATATTTATCCGAAACCGAACGGCGATTGGAACATGTCCAGAGCGATCAACGAAATAATTCCGATGCGGCGAAGACCACCGAGGCGCAACAGACTTCTGTCACAAAGAAAATTCACAAAACGCGAAAGCGCTTCGAGCAATTCCAGCGACAACAGGCCCTTGTGTCCAGCAAATACACATTCATTGCCTACGATGGGAAGTCAGGAACCACGCGGCGGCCGATTCTGATCGAATGTACTGACACGTCGCTTCGCTTTCTGCCGGAAGACGTCGTGCTGACTCCTAGTGATCTCAAAGATTTCATCGCAGAATACAATCCCTTGCTGGCGGGATCACGGGCACTAACACGATTTTGGACCGACTGGAATTGTTCGCAGCCACAACCCGATGCCCAGCCAGAGCCTTACGTCTTGCTTTTGGTTCGACCTAGCGGCTGCTTTACGTTTTACATTGCCCGCACGTTCTTGGAAAACCTGGGAACTTCCTACGGCTATGAACTGATCGAGGAAGATTGGAATGTCTTACTCCCAAAAGCCATCCCCGAGGCCACGACGGTTTGCCGCGAGGCGGTCGCAAATGTTCTGGCCGAACGCGACAAGGTCATAGGTAACCGCTCGGCCAGTGGACGACCGCGCATCCCCCAACGCGGTACCAGTCGCTTCCAATTCGACGCCGACAGATTGGACCGACGATCTCGAGCAGCCGCAATGTCCGCAAAAGACTCACCATCCAACGATCGATTCTCGACGAATGTGGTCCCCTCATTCGCAAAATCGAATCGCGCATTCGGTAGCACCGCCAGCGACCGATTCTTCAATAGTGAGGATTTTCAGCGTCGTGGATCGCGCCAAAAAAAAACACTTCAGAGAATTCAAAGCCGTAGTCTGAACAGTGATCGTGTTTCAATCGATGAACGACGCACTCGTAACCAATCAGGTCAGCCTTTCCAGGAAAACTCAGACAGTCTGGAAAAGCCATCCGCCAATTCGCGCAAATCCGCACCACAGTCCATGAAAACGAATCTAAAGCATCTTGGTCGGATTTCTGATGAAGCGATAGCGGAGCGTCCGCAACTCAACCCCGCAAATGAATCAGAACAATTTGGTCAGGCAGGGTCGACGAATGCTACATCGGAAAGCGGCATCCCATCGAATTCGAAAGTCGGCATACTAAACGGGAAAATGTCTACTGTCTCCGAACGGATGATCAAAAACCCAGACAAATCAGCTTCTGCTGACACAAGTTTACAATCCCCGTTTCCAAAGTTCGGAACTTTATCAATAGCAGACTCGGCTGGTCGAAACATGACCAACTCCGAACAGCATAAACGTTGGGTGAATTTCCATCGCCGGGCCGGTATCGGCTTCGAACGCCCGATGACCATCCAGATCCAAGCTGGGCGTGTAATTGTGGATTGGCAAACCATCATCTCTGTCGGCAATGGCGAGACCCGTGACGAAGTGCTGCTCTCGGTGCTGAATGGCATCGATCAACATCTGCGGTCCTGGGAGGCTCCGCCGAGCGGATTCTATTGGATTCCCGCAATCAAGTTCGTCGTCAGCCCGGGCGGCAATCAGCATTACGTGCGGTTGCATGATCCACTGCGGCAGGTTGGATTGTCGTCGACAGTGCAGTTTACACTCGAATCGTCGGCGTCGGAATATGTCATCGGAGTCGATCAATGAGTCGGAAAGACATAAGTCAACTGGAATTCGGATCCGATTCGTTCCTGGACATTGTCGCTAACATTGTCGGAATTCTGATCATTCTGATCGTAATTGCTGGGCTGCGCGTCAGCAGGACGCCGGTCTTGATGACCAAGGCTTCGACGATTCAGACCTGCGAAACGTCCGCCCAAACTGCTGCTGACTCCAACACACACCAAGCCTTGGTAGGTGCTCCAACTTCTAAGAAACCCGCGTCACAACCAACGGACGAACCCCCAATCGAATCGACCCAACAAGCACTCAAACTTGAAAATGAATTGGCCTCGCTGGACCAGAGTTTGGCTGTCAACGACGCCGCTTTGCGGAAGGCCACCGTCAGGGAAAGCGCCGTTCAACAAGAAATTGCCGCAGCTTCAATGACTTTGGCTGATGAAGTCGAGGCTTTGTCGAATACATCCGCCAGCATTTCGCAATTGCAGATTCAACTTGAGCGAGCTAAGAAAATGCTTAGGAGTTTGCAAACACAACTGACGGCCGCCAAACGCGAAAGGCGGCCTGCGAAGAATATCAAACATCAACTCACACCAGTTAGTCAAGTCGTCAAAGGACGAGAATTTCACTTCCGGCTTGCGCAGAATCGAGTGGCCCGGGTTCCGATCGACGAATTGACCGCCAAATTGCGAGCACAGATTCTGAAGCAAAAATCCTGGCTGTTGAAATTCCGTCAGCATCAAGGCCGAATCGGCCCAGTCGGTGGCTTCACAATGACATACGTCGTCGAACGAACGGCTTTGTCGGTTCTAGACGAGCTACGACTCGGCCGCGGTTACGTCCAAATCGTCGTTTCCGAGTGGCAGATTGAACCCCAAACCGATCTGGAAACTCAGTCAGCAAAACAGGCCCTCCTGCCTGATTCGGAGTTTACCTTGGCACTGTTGACCGCCGATTCCGACACCACCCTCACGTTTTGGGTCTACCCCGACAGCTTTGAGCTGTATCGACGCTTACAAAAAGCCGCCCAACGCCAAGGTTTCACCGTCGCCGCCCGCCCGTTACCCTTCGGCATTCCGATTACTGGCTCGCCCCGTGGATCACGATCGATAGGCCAATGATCAGTCGTCAGCAGTCCGTATCTGGAACAGGAATTGGTTTCCCCTACCCGCCAACTCAAATCATCGTTGAATGCCTTAATACAACGTCGTCGCCAATCTCCGACGGAACGTGCTGACCAGATCTGACTCGGGACCCAGCATCTCGAAGATTTTGATCATCGTTTCCTTGGATTCAATGCCGGTGCCCGATTTGTCTTTTTGCACCAACTGCAGACAAATTTCTAGAGCGTCTTCATACTGACACGAACCTACTAATGCGTCGGCCAATTTCATTCGAAGGGAGAGATCATTTGGCGCTGCTTGGGCCGCCTCGCGAGCTGCAGTGACATCGCCAGCCTCTTCAGCAGCTGATTTCAAATCGAGTTGGGATTTAATTCTTTCCGCTTCCGGTTCTAAAAAGCCTCGCGTTTCCAAGTCGGCGATGAGCCGCCGGCTCTCATCGGCTCGGTTTTGAGCCAGCAAGACTCGGGCCAAGTGGACCTTCATCGATGCATCGTCGGGAGCGAGCCGAGCCGCTTCGCGGTACTTTGCTTCTGCCTCGGCTGGATCGTCCGTTTCAACAGCCTGACCTGCTGCAACGAGTTCCTGAGCTGGCGA
The DNA here is from genome assembly GCA_963582345.1 of Planctomycetota bacterium. Classification (GTDB taxonomy): domain Bacteria; phylum Planctomycetota; class Planctomycetia; order Planctomycetales; family Planctomycetaceae; genus CAUZSN01. Next base: position 4,320 of record CAUZSN010000006.1, on the reverse strand, counting down.
GGGCAGAAACGTCGCCAACCACTCGCGAAGTTGTTCTTCCGGCAACAAACCCGGAAATTGGTTGACTGGCTGGCCATCTCGAAAGGCGATCACCAACGGGACCGATTGCACGCCCAGCGCTGCGACGATTTGTTGGTTCTGCTCGATGTCAACTTTCGCGAGAATGAACTTGCCGGAGTATTCTTGGACTAATCTTTCCAAAATCGGGGTAAGCTGGCGGCACGGCTCACACCACGGCGCCCAAAAGTCAACGACGATCGGAACGTCAATCGAACGTTGAATGACTTCGGCTTCAAACGTTTGCGTCGAAACGTCGACAATCCAGGACGATTGTACAACCATTCGGAAACTCCTTTTCAATCCATTCCCGGCCCCGATTATCCAGATTCGGTCGTGATTGACTCTGTAGTGTAAGTGCTGCGACAGGCTGATTCAAATGTCCTCATTTCGAAACACCCTCGAACCAAATCCGAATGACTTGTTAACAGCAATCGACAGTCGATGTATGCCAGTCAACAGGTATGTCGTCTCGCATCCAATCATCCGAATTCAACTTATAAGACAAAGCGGATTGGATTTACACATATGGACCGAAATTTGCGCGATTGATGTTCCCGGAACGATTTACTCCGTGGCATTTCCATTCAACCACACAATCGCTGTGACCTGTTTCCGACGGTCGCTCGAGATAACTTTTTGACATCGCAATATCGAGTTCAACTATGCAAGTCTTCGAACTTGGTGCAGGTGGGGTGGCGAGGGAGCTTTAGCAACAGGGTCTACAAGTACTCTGATAAATGCTGATGCCACACAGACCGTTGGTGGTTCCATACCCCTTGGTATGCAATCACTGGTCGAAACTCTCGGCGATTACAACTCAGCACGAATTGGAAGAGCCGAACCGTTTGGCAGCAGACTTGACGTCCCACTGGCGGCGGCCTAGACTAGCATTCTAAGAACTAATAGAGTTTTGGACATACCATCAGAAATTCTAATAAAGATGACGATGCATCTACGTAACGTTGAAATCTTTTGTGACGTGGTGGCTCATCGTAGCTTTTCCAAGGCGGCCGAGGCGAATTATGTTTCGCAGTCGTCAGCCAGTCAGGCTGTGCATACGCTGGAGAAGCGGTTAGGTTCGGAGTTGATCGACCGTTCCAAACGGCCATTGCAACCGACACCGGCAGGGCGTATCTACTTCGATGGTTGCCGATCGCTGTTGCAATCGTTCCGAACATTAGAAGATCGAATACAACAAATACAGGACAAGGTTAGCGGACGGCTTCGTATTGCTGCGATCTACTCGGTCGGACTGCTGCAGATAGATCGTTATCTGCAGCAGTACAGCACACTGTACCGTGATGTGAGCGTGCATGTTGATTATCTGCATCCCGACAAAGTTTACGAGCGTGTGTTGAACGACGCAGCCGACATGGGTCTGGTTTCTTTTCCACGCGACGGTGGCGAAATTAGCAGCATTCCGTGGCAGCAACAGCGGATGGGACTCGTGGTCCGACCCGAAGACAAGCTGGCCCGGTGCAACGGTATTTCGGTCCGCGAATTGGGAGGACGCAACTTCGTCAATTTCTGCCCAGAGCTGACTATCCGCAAACAAATCGACCGCTGGTTGAAAAAAGCGAGGGTTTCGGTCAACGTGGTTCGCGAATTCGACAACATTGAAAACATCAAACGGGCCGTGGAAATTGGTTCTGGCATCGCCATCCTACCCGTTCCGACAGTCAGTCGTGAAACGAAATTGGGTTCTTTAGTCGCGGTCGCAATTGACGACGTCCTGTGGTTCCGCCCATTGGGAGTGATCCATAAACGCCACAAGACATTGACAATAGCCGCGAGCAAATTTGTCGAGTTATTGCTCGAAGACACGAAAACATCTCCGAACTCTGATCTATTCCCAACTCGCAAAAACGGGAATCAAGTGAAACACGAGAATCGCAGGACGAACCAATCTCACGACGACCGGAATCAAGTCGGCCAGCGGTAACACTGGCTATACATTCTCCCAACTTCCTGAACAATTGGAGCGTTCGCATATCTTGTCGGGCCGGCCGTCGCACTGCCGCTCTGTCTGATCGGACAATCATCGAAGATTAGAAGGAGTGAGAGTCAAACATGAGCAGGACGGAACGACTGCAACAGCAGTGCAATACTGCCGCATCGATCTTCCGAAACGGAAGGCCGGTAGCTTACGGCCTATACGACCCAGTTAACGAACACGACAGTTGCGGTGTTGGATTTGTGGCCAACATCAATGGCCAACGGTCACGTCAAATCATCGATGACGCCGTTCACATTCTGCGGCGTATGTCGCATCGAGGAGCCTGCGGCTGTGAGCCAAACACTGGAGATGGGGCGGGATTGCTGACCGCGCCGCCCTACGAGTTCTTAGAAAAAGTTGCTAAGGATGATCTTCACATCACATTGCCCGAGCCAGGAAAATACGGTGTCGGCAATGTCTTTCTGCCAACCGATTCGAAAGAACGTGAATTCTGCAAGCAAATCGTCAATCAAATCATCGACGAACAGGGGCAAAGGTTATTGGGCTGGCGCCGGGTCCCGACCGAGGCCGACGGTGCCGACGTCGGTCCTTCATCACGAGCAGCCGAGCCGGTCATCGAGCAACTTTTCATCGAAGCCGCCGATGGGCTGGATAAGGAAGCCTTGGAACGGCAACTGTTCGTCATCCGCAAAACGGCTAGTCATCGGCTGCGCGGCAGTGATCTGTCGCAGGCCCTTCTGTTCTACATCTGTTCGCTGTCGACAAAGGTCATTATCTATAAAGGGATGTTGACGGCGGCTCAGTTGCCGCTGTACTTCCCGGACCTCCGTGACCTCGATTACCAAAGCCATTTGGCAATGGTGCACTCGCGATTCTCGACCAACACATTTCCCAGTTGGGACCGTGCCCAACCGAATCGTTTCATGTGTCACAATGGCGAAATCAACACGCTCCGTGGCAACATGAATTGGATGTTCGCTCGGCAAGGCGTCATGCAAAGCGACCTGTTCGGCGACGATTTGAAGAAGCTGTTCCCAATCACTGAGCCGGAATGTTCTGATTCCGGCACCTTCGACAACGCGTTGGAATTCCTGTACCACACAGGACGGACATTACAAGAAGTTGTGATGATGATGGTTCCCGAAGCGTGGCAGAATCATCATTCCATGTCCAAGGACAAGCGCGCCTTTTACGAATATTACTCGGCGCTACAAGAGCCGTGGGACGGCCCAGCGTCAATTTCATTTACCGACGGGCATTACATCGGCGCGGTGCTAGATCGCAACGGCCTGCGACCCAGCCGGTTTTACGTCACGCACGACGACAAGGTTATCATGGCCAGCGAAGTCGGCGTACTGGACGTCGACCCCACAAATGTCAAGTCCAAGGGCCGACTGCAACCCGGCAAGATGTTCCTGGTCGACTTCGAACAGGGCCGTATTATCGAAGACAACGAGTTGAAGAATGATGTGGCCAATCGTCGGCCATACAAACAGTGGCTTCAGAACCAGCGGCTGCGTTTGGACGAACTGCCATCGGCCGATCCTGACGAACCACTCGAGTCGTGGACGTTGTTGGAACAGATGCAAGCGTTCGGCTACTCGATCGAGACGCTGCAATTCATGCTGGCCCCTCTGTTGCACGAACAGAAGGATCCAGTTGGGTCGATGGGTAACGACGCAGCCCTGGCGTGTCTCAGCGATCAGCCGTGCATGCTGTACGACTACTTCAAACAACTCTTCGCCCAGGTGACCAACCCCGCGATCGATTCGATCCGCGAGGAAATTATCATGTCGCTGAAATGCTACATCGGTCCGGAAGCGAACCTGTTGGACACAACCGAGAAGCAATCGCATCGGTTGGCCGTGCCACATCCGATCCTAACCAACGAGGAATTGGCATCGTTAAAGCATTTGGACTACCGCGATTGGCGCACGAAAACGATAGACATCACCTTCGAAAAAAGGACCTGTACCCTAGCGTCGACACCAGAAGTCGACGATAGACCGTTACCAAGCGAGGGAAACGGAAACGACGCCGATTCCACAAGGGAACTGTTCCCTTCTTCGAACACCGGCAAGGTTCTCAAGGCCGCGTTGCACCGCATCTGCCAGGAAACAGAGCAGGCCATTGCCGATGGATTCAGCTTAATTATTCTTTCCGACCGAGCGATTTCGAAGGACCGCGTAGCAATCAGTTCGCTGTTAGCGTGCGGCGCAGTCCACCATCATTTGGTCCGCAATGAGCTGCGAACGCGGATTGGCATCGTATTGGAAACGGGCGAGGCTCGAGAAGTGCATCAT
>CAUZSN010000005.1:0-61116 GCA_963582345.1 Planctomycetota bacterium | reverse complement strand
TACAGTGGCGTACCCGGCTGGCGACGATGTTTCTTTTCGTCAACCCTGCCTTCCAGAAACAACCATCTGAGGACTTTAAATTCCACAACAGGTCAATAAAAACTTGCTGACGTTTACAGATACGCTGGTTTAGGAAAAAAATACCATCTTTATTTTTAGCAGTCGTTTGCTAAGAAACCTAGATTCCACCGACGAATTCTGAACCGAGTTGGAAAAATTCAAAGGATCCAGAACTCGCCATTAACGGTGGTTTCCGCAGACTGAAACAAGTTGAAGGCATTGAAGCCACTTTCGTCGCAACCATCGGCTGTTCTTAAAGTGTTGGGTTTGATCCTGCTAGGACAAGGAGGCCCACATGGTGCCCTTTGCGCTGACTACTACGAACGCTTCGACGGTCAGCGAGCCAGCTGGAAGGTCCAATACGAAAAACCAAATGTGCTTCGGCTGTCACGTCGTCGTAATAAGCACACGTACCATTCCGGAATCGCTTGCGAGACGATAAGCATTGATGCTGGCCTACAAGGTGCCACGGTCCAACTCGAGCATCCGTTGCCACGCAGCCGAGTGTTTGATGACTTGAATCTCTCGGTTTGGGTCAAGTCGAACCACAACGGAGCCCAGTTGGCTCTGCGGATCATTTTTCCGCATCAAAAGGATCCGCGTACTGGGCAGATTCTTAGCACGCTGGTTCGAGGCAGCAGATACACTAATGCACCCGAATGGCAACGACTGGTATGTACGACCTTGACACATCAAGTGCAGGAGCGTCTGCGATTCTTGCGTGCCAGGAACAAGCCCGTCGCGATCAATTCCAAACATATGTATGTCGATCAAGCGGTAATTATGGCGCAGTTGGGACCGGGAAAATCCAAGTTCTTCCTAGATGACTTGAAGCTGGGACCGGTCATCTCACCATCAATTGAAACGCCCATAGTGCAACTTTCCGCGGACCAAAACGACATGAGACCACAGGTTGAATTTCGATTAGACCGACTGTTGATTGACGGATGTCCAACGTTGCCTCGCATGACCCCTTTCCACGGTGAAGATCCTGAGCATTTTAAAAAAAGTGGTCTAAATCTGGTATGGATACCCGACTACAGCAATCAGGAACTGATCGATGACTTGCGTTCGCGCGGGTTGTGGGCCATGACACCACCGCCACGTGCAGTTTCCGACTCGGGTCACCTTCTCGACGCGACTCAGGCGAGTCTGATTCCGTTTACCACCGAGACCGCTGGGGTGTTGGCGTGGAGCTTGGGAACGCGGATCACACCGTCGGCGCAAAAAGAACTGATCGCTTGGATTGGTCAAATTCGCAGCGCCGATCGCCGCTTGAATCGGCCGTTGATGGCCGATGTGACTGGTCTGGAGCATGTGTATTCCCGGCACGTCGATTTGTTGGGCATCAGCCGTCACGTAATTAACACCAGTTTCCCGTTAAAGCAGTATCGCGATTGGCTGTCTCCAGAACGCCGACTGACCCGTCCCGGGAGTTTCGTATGGACATGGATCCAGACCGAACCAGCGGTCGCACATTCTCGTTGGCGTCACGCCGCGAACAAAACCCCCATGGTCATCGAACCGGAACAAATCCAGTTGCAGGTCTACGCAGCACTTGCCGCGGGATGCCGCGGGATTGCGTATTGGAAAACGACAGCCCTAGACGATAATGCTCCCGGAGCTCGAGAACGAGAATTGATGATTACACAATTGAATCTTGAGCTCGAGTTAATCGAACCGTGGTTGGCGACGGGGACCCTTGTCGAACAAATTCCGTTCGAAGTTGGTCACAGCGATTCCCAGCGCTCTGCCCAATCGCGTGGCACAATACGCACGGGGACACTGTTCCATCGCAAACCCAATATTTTCCGAAACAATCAGCTGAGCCGCGAATCGCAGCGGCACGACGAATGTGAAGCAGCCGTACTGGAAACCGACTACGGCCTTTTATTGCTGCTGGTGTGGTATCAGGAAGGTGCACAATTCGTGCCGGGTAAGATGGTCGCCCGTGACGCGACGATTGTCATCCCCGGCGTCCCAGCGACCGCGTCGGCATGGAATGTAACGACAACCAAGATTGAAAGCCTGAACAGCGACCGTGTCGCAGGCGGGATCAAAATCACGCTGCCAAACTTCGATCAGACAGCCGCTATCGTGCTGACCTCGGATCGCAATTTGATCTCGATGCTCCAGAACAAGATGGAACAAATGCAGGTAAAAAGCGCGCGAGTGTCGATTGATCTGGCCCTGCAGAAACTCGAGCGCGTACGGCGTGTTAACGAGGAGTTCAAAGACTTGGGAGTCGAACAGCCGGATGCCCCACAATTGTTGGCAAGCGCCGAGGCATTCTTACAGCGCGCGGAAAATGTCTATCGTCGCGCAATCACAATCCAGCAACAGCCAAATGTCTTCGATCAGGGCAAAGACTTTGCTCAGGCCCAGCAATTGAGCGACACAGCGATGCAAGCGCTCAGGATCCTGCAGCGCGCTTATTGGGACGAGGCGCGGCGCAGCTTGTCATTGCCGGTTTCTAGTCTACATACGGTTTGTTTCCAAACGTTGCCCGATCATTGGCGAATGATTGAACATATCGGGCGCAGCACTGTCAAATCGGAACGCAACGAACTGCCTTCGGGCGATTTCGAAAACATCGATACAACTACGATGGTCCGCAATGGATGGCGGTACGACCAGAACACCATTGACGGCATTCGCGCGAATGCCGAGTTGGCACTGGTCTCGCGTCACGGAGATTACTGTCTGCGCTTGGTCGCGGTCCCAACGACGAACGACGAACCATCAAATATCGTCCGCCGTAACCAGGTCAGCGTGACGACTCCGTCCGTCCGCGTCCAAAGTGGCCAAATTCTGCATGTCAGTGGTTGGGCTCGCGTTATTTCGCCAATCACCGCTAATTTGGATGGTGCGATGCTGTTCGACAACTTGACGGGGCCGATCGGCGCAATTCGCTGGAACGAAAAGTGCGATTGGCACCAATTCCAACTGATCCGTGAAATACATCAAAACGGAGAATTCAAAATCACTATTGCACTGCACGGGCTGGGCGAGATCCAGTTCGACGACCTCCGCATCATTGCCCACACACCACGGCAGTCCTTTGACGCCACACAGTCGGCGGTACGAATGTATCAAGAAAAGCACAAAGCGACTCACTCCGAAGCCTTTGACATTTTCCAGCGGCTGCCGCGACTCAACCCTCTAAGACCCGAACGCTGAAACCTGAATCCTAGCCGCACAATCCAGAGCTTCAGTCGATGGCATACACCGGGTCGATATTTCGCATGTCAGCCAAGCGAACGACCAGTAATCTCTGCAGCCGCGCGTCGGAATCCGCTCCAAGAAAGAAATGTTGCCCGAGCGATCCTCCGCTCGTTTGGTCCACAGTGATTAATACCATTTCGCCAACACTTAGATGCACACTGAATCGCTGGTCAAATAGCGGCTCGATGTTCTGTGTCGTTCGATATTGCCAACCGCCGGCCGCGATCGGCGTGGGTTGAACACTGAAGTTGCCGTGGTGAACTTCCGGAAGAAATTCCAAGTTGACCCAACCATCCTGCTCGCGATTCGCTTTCACGCGGAATACGCAGCGGGCGTTTCGAAATTCTTTCAACTCTGCTGAATTCCTTCCATTGGTTGCCAGGAAACAAGCGGGGTAAACGAAACTGGTCACGATTTCAGTCTCTTGACCTGACCGAAGCGTGACACGACGGTCGACCAATTGACTGGAGTTTTCACGTTTCTCTTTGGTCTGGGTCGCTGAGGTCAATCCCAACAAGGCTTGCAGCGCACGTGGAGGCGTCGAACCGATGTGGCCAATGCGAATCCCGGCGCGCTTCAATGCGTCACGAGCTTCGGGCGACAAAGCACCGATTTGATCAATCTCATTCCATAATGCGTGTCCCAGCAAAGGGTCCTGAACCGGACGCTGGATAAAGACGACTTCCAGTTGGATTGCGTCGCGAGTTGCCACGATCGGCCGCAGGCTGGTTGTTTCCTGAACGAACAGCTTGTGAGTTTTCTGCATCAGAGCGCAACCCGAAAGTAATATCAGTAGTAGAGTTGGCGCAGTGGTCAGCATCGATAGCAGTGCACAGAATGTTGATTTTTGGCGGTTCAACTCAGACGCTCCGATGGACGTCAAATCTCGCACGTGATCACAGCTGCCTGAGTGACCATCAAGCGGCAGCGGAGTGTATAAGACGCCGTTGAATGTGTCAATTTGGGTCGAGAATTCGAGGTTTTGGAGTCTGGGAATCAAGATCCGTCTGTGGCTGGCTGCATTTTGGTAAATCTGCTAAACCTCAGTCAGTTGGTGCTTCGTCCTTAACCATCCCTATATTGTCAGAACTCGTTCCTCACGCTATGATTACGCGTGTTACTAGCATTGGTTGGGCCGGTCGAACTGGCCGATTTTCCAAGTTAGCTCGTTTGATGCGACTGTGCACGTGAAGGAGCGACACGGACGGACATGGTTGGCTCGAACATGCGCGTCGGACTCGGCCACGACATACATCAATTGGCTCCAGGCGGAACACTGCATCTGGGTGGAGTTCAGATCGATTGTGACCGTAGAACGGTTGGTCATAGCGACGCCGACGTGCTGCTGCACGCCGTGACCGATTCACTACTGGGAGCCGCCGGTTTGGGAGACATTGGCCAGTGGTTTCCTGACACCGACGACCAATGGGCTAATGCAGATTCGGCTCATTTTGTGGTCCAAGCGGTCCTAGCCTTACGCGAGCGAGGATGGAATGTGGCCAATTTGGACTGCACGGTTTTCGCTCAGCAGCCAAATTTGTCAGCAGACAAGCCTCGAATTCAAGCCCGTTTGTCACAGCTGCTGGGAATCGAAACGAACGTGATCAACGTCAAAGCTAAAAGCGGAGAAAATGTCGGACCAATTGGACGCGAAGAAGCCATTGCGGCGAATGCGATTGTGCTGTTGGTCCGCGAGGAATCCAATTTGGAAATGACAAAGCTATGACTCTGCGCGTTTACAACACATTGACCCGAACGAAGGAAAACTTCCAGACGGTCGTTTCTGGCCAGGTGGGAATGTACCTGTGTGGTCCGACAGTCTACAAACCAACTCACATTGGACACATGGTCGGTCCCGTCCTATTTGATACGATCAAACGCTACCTCACCTACTGTGGCTACAAGGTGACATTGATCATCAACATCACAGACGTGGACGATAAGCTCATCAACCGAGCCAGAGAAAACGGCATGCCCGTCGATGAACTCGCCCGGCAGATGACACAGGATTACTTCGACAATTTGGAGACGATGGGAGCCGACGGAGTTGATCACTTCCCTTATGCGACGCAGCATATCGATGAGATGCAGACGATGATCGCCACGTTGATCGAAAAAGGCCACGCCTATCTGCTGAACGGCGACGTCTATTATGACGTCTCCCGAGATAACGATTACGGAAAACTTAGCCGGATGAATGTCGAGGAACTGATGACTGGAACACACGTGCAGGCCAGCGAGAGCAAACGCAACCCGGCCGACTTTGCATTGTGGAAGAAGTCAAAACCAAGTGAACCGGCTTGGGATAGTCCCTGGGGATCGGGTCGTCCGGGTTGGCACATCGAATGCTCGGCAATGAGCATGAAATATTTGGGAGAATCGTTCGATATCCACGGTGGCGGCCTGGACCTGCTGTTTCCACATCACGAAAACGAAATGGCTCAGTCCGAATCGTGCACAGGAAAACCGTTCGCGCGATATTGGTTCCACAACGGTTTAATGCAGGAAAGCCACTCGGCCGGCAAAGTCGGCGGGGCCCATAACCGACTCGGTGATCTGGTCGATCAAAAGTCACAGGAGCTGAATAAATTAGCCGGTTCGAAGGGCGCGGCGCCTGTCAAGGAACTGTTTGAACTGTACCATCCGGAAACTATCCGGTTCTTTCTCCTGGCGACTCACTACCGCAGCCCGATCGAATTCAGCGAACACCTTATTGCGGAAACCCAAACAGGTCTGGAGAGCTTTTATCGCCTGATCGAAACGTTTGAGCGACTTTCCGGGATGAACTTTTATGATTTGTCGACGGCCGATCGACGCGAGACACCTGTCTCGCTGACGGGCGAGCCTCAGGCCTTTTTTTCAAAGTTGACTCAACTGCACAATCGATTTTTAGAAATGATGGATGACGATTTCAACACAGGGGGGGCCATCGGCACGCTGTTCGAAATGCGCAAGTGCATTAACAGCTTCATAAGCGATAAAAAGCTGGATGCTAAACGAAACGACGGTGCTCAAATCGACAACGTTTTAGCAACGGCCATGACGCTGCTGAAGGAGCTGGCAAATCTGCTGGGTGTCTTCCGAGTCAGACTTCGGAAGACGGGCAACACAGATGACAAATTTTCCGGACAATTGATGGACTTGATGATTGAACTTCGTACCCAGGCCCGACAGAACAAGAACTTCGAAATGGCCGACAGGATTCGCGATGGCCTGACCCACCTGAACGTCTCGGTGGAAGATCGTCCGGATGGCACGATCTGGCGGCGAGAATGATCAAGAACGGCGAAAAAGATGTCCACGCCAAAGGATGAAGAACGACCTTCCCAGATCGGACTTTTAGCATGCGAGCATGGTGAGACCGCGGTCGCGCCATTACCCAAATGGTATCTAGGCGTCGATCCGGGCTTGAACCGCACTGGTTACGCGCTTCTGGAACGATTGCCGCAGGGCCCCGTATTGCGCGAAGGAGGCGTAATCCGTTCGGTGAAGCATCATTCTCTGGCCAAACGAGTGCACACAATCGGATCCGGATTGCGCGAAGTGTTTGATGAATTTCACCCGGACTTTATGGCCGTAGAGCAAGTTTTTTCTTTGATACGAAATCCGAAATCAGCCCTTCTGATGGCCCATGCACGTGGCGGGATTTTGTTGGTCGCTATGGACTATAACGTGCCGGTCGTGCACTACACGCCTACCCAAATCAAACGATTGTTGACTGGTAGCGGAAAAGCTTCAAAAAAACAAATCCAACGCGTGGTCGCAAACGAACTAGGTCTGGATCGTCTGCTGGAACCACATGACGTAGCTGATGCATCGGCCATAGCTTTGTGTCATTATTACAGTAGAGATATCGCAGCGTGACAATCGGTGTTCAAATTCGCCAAATGTCGGATCGTCAGGTTGTCCCAAAACCTGATGAATCCAGCGATACAAGCCCGAAAGAACGGACTTTAAATTGATTACGAAAATCTCGGGCCAACTTGTTTCGTTAAGCAACACTGAAGCGACTTTATCGGTAGGGTCGTTTGAATATCAATTGTACGTGCCAGATTTCGTCCGGCGGCAACTGCAATCGTTGATCGGTGATGAGGTCAGTTTGCGAACAATCGAGTATCTCGAGGGCAACCCTCAGCAAGGCCGCCTGACGCCCCGGATCGTTGGTTTCATGAATGACGCCGAGCGGGAGTTTTTCGATCTGGTCTGTTCAGTTGACGGACTGGGGGTAAAAAAGGCTCTGCGGGCCATGGTCCGCCCCGTGCGTGAAGTTGCTAGGGCAATCGAAGAGCAGGACATCAAGCAGCTTAGCGCTTTGCCTGGAATCGGTCCCGCCATGGCTGAACGCATCGTGGCCAAACTCCGCAGGAAGATGGCTAAATTCGCCCTCATGGTCTCCTGCAACGTGCATCCTGAACACACAACCGATCACGACACCTTGAACGAAGCCTATGAAGCACTCTTAAGTTTGGGTCACACATCCAACGACGCACGACAAAAGATCGAAGCAGTTGCGGACGATGGAAGGAAGTGCAAGTCTGTCGAAGAACTGCTAGTTGAGATTTATCAGCAGGAGAATCGATAGTGGCGTTGCACAAGTAGGCAATTCGCAAAATTTTGCGGTACCGCATTAGCTCGCATCTAAGTGATTTAGACGACCATGCAGCACCTGGCCACCATGATTACTGATCCAAATGGACTGATGCTAGCAATGTATACCGAGCACCTTCAGGTCGCAACTCGGACTGTATGAGTTCGATCGAATCAACTGACGCGGTTCCAAAATCGGTTGACTGGTGGTTATTGATCAGTGTGAACAATTCTTCCGGAGGTTTTCCTCTCACTCGAGCCAAAGTCAAGTGCGGTTGAAACAATCGTTTGTCGCGTTTGAAACCGAGCGGTTTTAGCTCGGCTTGTAATTTTTCGGCTATTTCGGCCAGTGTTCCAGAATCTTCGATGCCCGCCCAAACAACCGAAGGACGTGTGTGCCGTGGAAAGGCACTAAGACCTACGATCCCGAGCGTTATTGCCGGCTTCGACTGGGTGGAAAAATACAGCCGATCCGTGATTTCTGTGATTGAATCAGAGTCCGTGTCACCCAGAAACTTCAGTGTAATGTGCAAGTTCTTGGCAGCAACTGCCTTCACCGGCCTTCCTATCGATTGAAGTTGCGATAACATTTTACACAACAATGGTGTGGTCGGAATCTTGACGGCTATGAACGTCCGAATCAGGCTTGGCATGTCCAGCGGTCACTTTTCTCGGTTTTTCCAGAGCGATTTCATCTCATCGAATCCGCGTAACGGGGCTCTGTCTTCGATCATTTCGGATGTGAGTTCCAGGTCCAACGTCACGTGTTTTGGCTTCGATTGTGATTGACTCCGATTGTTGTATCGAGCGGCCGCAGCCTTTGTTGTTTCGTCCTTCGTCCGCACATCTTAATGTTGTGGTCTGGCCTTGGCACTTGGATTTTCGAGTTTTGCTTCTCGCGGAGTTCCGGGTTTGATCATGGTCAGTGCCACCCGCTTTCGTTCGCAGTCGACGGCCAGCACCCAAACCGTGACGACATCGCCGACCGAAACCAGGTCGTAAGGACTTTGTATATACCGTGTCGACAGCTGGCTGATGTGGACCAACCCGCTGTCTTTCAGTCCGATATCGATAAACACTCCAAAATCAACGACATTCAGAACGGTCCCTGTCAGCTCCATTCCGTCCGCCAAATCGTCGAGATTCAACACGCCTTTCTTAAAGACGGGGCCCGGCAAGTCGGTCCGCGGGTCGCGGCCCGGTCGTGCCAAAGCTTCCAAGATGTCCTTCAAGGTAGGTAGCCCGATTCGCAATTCGTCAGCAAGAGCCGCCGGATCCAACTGCGACAGCCGTCCGGGAAAATCATCTGTTGTGCCGTTACCATAGATCAGACTTTCCGGCGGCAGCGACAGACGTCTTAGAATATTGTGCGAACTCTCGTAGCTTTCCGGATGAATCCAAGTACTGTCCAAAGGATCGTCACCTCCGATGATCTTCAAAAATCCAGCCGCCTGTGTAAATGTCGTATCGCCGATACCGGTCACCGTAAGCAACTGCCGGCGATTGCGGAACGGTCCGTTTTGTTCACGCCACTCGACCACTCGCTTTGCAGTCAATTGGTTCAATCCTGACACGTGATGCAGCAAAGACACACTGGCTGTGTTCAAATCGACGCCAACAAAATTCACGCACGATTCCACAACCTGTTCCAGCGATTCCTTAAGCAGCTTTGGGTTAACGTCGTGCTGATACATGCCAACGCCGATGTGCTGTGGATCAATTTTGACCAACTCGCTGAGCGGATCCTGCAGTCGCCGTCCAATCGAAATCGTGCCGCGGATAGTGGCGTCGTATTCAGGGAACTCCTCGCGTGCGACATTGCTGGTTGAATAAATACTGGCGCCAGCTTCGTTGACAATTAGATACCTCACGTCAGGCGCGAGTTGTATGATTGTCTCAGAAATCAGCTCTTCTGTTTCCCGGCATGCCGTGCCGTTTCCGATGGCAACCAGTTTGCAACCATGCTGCCGCAGCAAGTTGGCCAATTTTTTCACACTGGCCTCTTTCTTTTGTGCGGAGCCAGTAACGTAAATCACATCAGTGGCCAAGCACGTACCGCGTTCGTCCAGCATGGCTAATTTACAACCTGTGCGAAAACCTGGGTCGATAGCCAGCACAGGCTGACCTTGCAACGGAGGTTGAAGCAATAAATTTTTTAAGTTGCGGGAAAAAACGCTGACAGCATGCGTTTCGGCGCGTTCCGTCAAATCGCGGCGCACCTCGCGTTCCAAGCTGGGGTGAATGAGTCGTGTTAATGCGTCAGTGATACAGCTCGTCAGAAAATCGACAATCTGGTGATCATTGAATTGAAAATGTTGCGTGATGGCCGACTTGACTTGCTCCTGGTCCCATTCGAATTTCACTCGCAGTGCTCCCGCCTTGTCACCACGATTCAACGCCAATACCCGGTGGGGAGGAATGTTCGAGATGTTTTCGGAATAATCGAAATAGTCGCGATAATCCTGGCTGTTTTGGTCTATGTCCTTTGTCGCTGTCACGGTCAACTTTCCAGTTTTCCATGCAATCTGACGCGCTCGTTCGCGCACTTCCACGTCCTCACTAATTCGTTCTGCCAAAATGTCGGCCATTCCCTGCAGGACATCTTCAACCGTAGGCAATCCATTCTCCGGGTCAACGAAATGACATGCAGCCGTTTCGAGGCCTGTGACCATTGGATATCGATTCCAAACCCGGTTTGCCAATGGTTCCAGTCCTCTTTGTCGTGCCAACTTAGCGCGCGACGTACGTTTTGGGCGAAAGGACCGGTACAGATCTTCCAAGCGTTTTAACGTATCAGCTTGTTTGACCTCGCTGCGCAATTCAGGGGTTAATTTACCCTGAGCGTCAACAAGCCGCAGAATTATCTCTGCCCGCTTGGCCAACTGGCGCAGCAATCGGACACGGCATTGGATTTCGTGAATCTGCGTTTCGTCTAAATTCCCAGTCCGTTCTTTGCGATATCGCGTAATGAATGGAACTGTACTTCCACTATCTAGCATTAACGTGACGTTTTCAATCTGTTCACGTCTCAACCCCAAGTCATTGGCAACTCGCGACAAGCCAACGGCTAATTGATCGTCCATGGCACATCCATTCATGGAACCATAAGTACACTATAAAACAGCACTTATGGTACATAATTTATTTCGGAACACAAAAAGAAAAACCGTCGGACAATCTGAAAATGATGATTCGTGGAATGTAGCCAACCGCCAGTTGATCCGAATAATGCGTCTGATCGTTTTTTTCGGAAAATTTGATCAAGGTCCTATAGTCCCTGTGTCGAAAACAGCTTGAGACCGCACGGCGTATCGGTACGCCGTTTCAATGGTCGGTGCCTGGAGGCCCGTGAGCCATCATCGGTCGCCCTAGACAGGGAAGGAAAAGTCATGCGACCTCGACTCAGATTGTTTACCGGCGAGGACACCGTCGGCACAGTTGCCGAACCCGATGTGAATATCCGATTGGGTGAGATCACAAACATTCTGGCAGACGCTGTTCGCAGCGATCGGGCATGGCTGTCTGACTTCGAAAATGACGACGTCAAAATTTCATCCGACTTGTACGAAGTCTTGTCATCCTATTGGCATCTGCGTCCAAGTGCGTAAAAGAAGTGATTGCCGTTAGCAAGCTGTCGATCGGCTCGCTGAGTGTTGCCGACTTGTTGCTCGCGTCCGTCGGGGTCCAAAATGGTTGACGAACCGCGACGTAATCGCTTCTGTCAACACGTTTATGACAGCCATCGTGAACGGTGATCAAACAACTGTTCCTGTGTTCTTGGATACGCAACCAAAAGGATTTTCCGATTTGAACACCAACTCCCAAATTTGCCTACCGAGTTCAGTAAATCAATCTCTCAGCAGACCGAGCGACGGTTCGACTGCGACTATTCTCAGACCACATCTCCGTACAACTCGCCTGCACCGCGACCGACTGGAACATGGAAAGTCGTCCCGTTCAAAGAGTATAGTCCGACGTGGACCTCTGAAAAACGAAACTGCGAACGTGCTCGATGAGAAGACGATCGAGTGGCAAAAGAGTTGACCAACTCGCTGCGAACCGGTCTGGAGCACACGGTGAAACAGTAGTCTCTTGCCAACCGTGGTTGCAGCGCAGTCCAGATGCGCATTATTCTGCGATAACTCCACATTTCGAGAGCAAAGGCCTGGACTGAAACCGAGGAATTCGACGTGAATCCAACTGTGGTATTGCGTGACGACGCTCGCGCCATCTGGCAGGCCGGAATGGATGCGGTCGATTCGTCGCGCTTGGTGCGCAGCGCGGTTCGAAGAACAAGCGACTCGCTGGACATTTGCGACCACCGGATTCCGCTTGCTGGCTTAGGCCGTGTTGCCGTAGTCGGAGCCGGCAAGGCGGGTGCACGGATGGCCGCCGCAGTGGAAGATGCGGTTGGTGAAGATATCCTCGAGGAAAAGCTATTCGGCTGGATCAATGTTCCCGCCGACTGTGTAGAATCGCTGAGAAAAATTCACCTGCACGCAGCACGGCCACCGGGACTGAACGAGCCGACGGAAACCGGCGTTGAAGGATCGTTGAAGATTTTAAAGATCATCTCAGAGCTTGGTCTGGACGATCTGTGCCTGGTTCTGCTGTCCGGTGGCGGCAGCGCACTGCTCCCAGCGCCTATTTCGGAGATTACACTTGAAGACAAACAGACGGTGACACGACTGCTGATGCAACGAGCCGCGACGATCAACGAATTGAACTGTGTCCGAAAACGATTGTCGCTTATCAAAGGAGGCAACCTAGCACGTGCCGCCAAAGCGGGCACGGTCCTGGCACTAATCATTTCCGACGTCGTCCACGACCCACTGGACACGATTGCTTCGGGTCCAACCGTCGCCGATCCATCGACAGCAGCCGACGCATTAGCCGTCCTGCACAAGTACGCGACCAATCTGGATGACACACCGAAGTCTGTTCTGGACTACCTGATTTCGAAGGCGAGAAATCCAGAACCAGACTTGCCAATTCCAAGAAACGTACACAACTACATCATCGGAAATAACGCCGTTGCGCTGAACGCCGCAGCGAGCAAGGCACGGAAATTGGGTTATCCTGTACATTCACTGGGGTCGGACAATCAAGGCGAGGCACATGAGGTGGGTAGAACTTTAGCCGAAATGTGCGTGGCGACTCGCGATCGAGGTGATCCAATCAGCCCGCCGGCCTGTCTGTTAAGCGGCGGTGAGCCGGTCGTGCATCTGACCGAAACTGATGAACTGCGCAAAGGTGGTCGCAATCAGGAAGTGGTCCTGGCAGGCCTGGAACGCTTGTGGGACGCCGGCATGCATGGGATCGTCCTGCTGTCTGGCGGAACAGACGGTGAAGACGGACCCACCGACGCCGCTGGAGCGTTCGTCGACCAGCAAGTGCTTGAAACAGCGCGGTCGCGTTGCTTGACTCCAGACTCATACCTCGCCATCAATAATTCGTACGAATTCTTCGATCTCACGAACGGCCTGCTCAAGACCGGCCCGACGCATACGAATGTCATGGACCTACGAGTTGCCTTGATCGACACAGAATAGCTGCTTAGCAAACGACCTGATTCACACTTTGGAATTCGTCATTACAAAGTACCGAATAGCGAGTCCACCAACGATGAACGCGCCTCCGATCCAGATCGCCATGCTGGCAGGTTCATGCCAGAAAAGCCACACCCACATCGGGTTCAGGATCGGTTCAAGCAACAGAATCAATGCGGCTTCCTGAGCATTGACGTACCGGATGCCTCCGGCGAATACGACGTAAGGGACTCCCATTTGCACGACGCCCATCGACGCGACCAGCGACCACTGAACAGAGTCCAGTGCGTCGCGTGATAATAGAAGAAACGGCAACAAAATTAGGGCGGTCACACCATGGTTCAACGCAATCAGCCAGATAGGATCCTCGTCACGCAAGTACCGGAGGCATAGAATCACGACCGCGAACGCGATTCCACTGGCCAGTGCCATACCGTTTCCCAATGTGTGTAGCCCTACCGTATCGGACGCGATAATCCATACGATTCCACCAATGCCACAGACCAGCGCAAACAGGTTGCCACGTTCGACTCGCTCACGAAGAAATAAAACCCCAAATACAAAAGTCCAAACTGTGCTGGTGTATTGTAGAAAGACGGTCGCGGCAACGGTGGTCTTGGTCATTGACGTAACAAACAGGACGTTCATCAGAGCAAACGCGATGACCATCGGTACCAACATGGGGCGCCAGCGGATGCTGCACCTGTGAACGAAAGGCACTACACAGAGCGCGGCAAATATCGCACGATACGAGGCCAATTCCGGCCCGCTCAACGATGCCAGACGCGGGTTCTTGATAAACCATCCGCTAGTGCTCCACATCACGGCCGCTGCCAGAAGTAGCAGTCGGCCACGATTCGCGTGGCCAGTGGATAATGTTTTGGACATAGCAGATTCGTTTGTATGAAAAGTTTGGTATAACGACAACGGCTCCAATGCGAACCAATTAGTTCGCCGCCTGTAATCCAACCTGTCGACGTATTGTGGACTTTGATTGATGTTTGAAACGTTCGACCACACCGCCGATCTGGGACTGCGAGTACGTGCCGCGGACTTGAATACGCTGTTTGCCGAGGCAGGCCGAGGGTTGACGTCGATAATTGTTGAAAAATTAGACGACCTACACCTGGTGAATGATATTCCGATCAACATCGATGAAGCTGATACGGATTACCTGTTCTTTGACTGGCTGAATGTACTCTTATTCCATTTCAATAGCGAACAGTGGCTGTTCAAAGAATTCAGCGTCGAAGTAAATGATAGCGGGTTGGCCGCTACCGCTCGCGGCGAACAAGTGTCTCAAGAACAACACCGCCTATCGCACGAAGTGAAAGCCATCACTTATCATCAATTGAAAGTAGAACAAACGGTCGACGGTTGGCTCGCGGAAGTGATTGTTGATATCTGAATCCTAGAAACCAAAACAATGGCAAAGCAGGTATATGCAGGACCGCTGGAACGAGTGGGCGAATGCTGTTGGCGGATTCCCAAGAGTTACAAACCGGGTATGCGCGTCGATGGACTAATCTATGCCAGCGAAGAGTTGATCGAGCAAGTGCGCAAAGACCAAGCGGCCGAACAAGTCGCCAACGTGGCCACGTTACCGGGCATCCAAATCGCCAGCCTAGCGATGCCCGACATTCACTGGGGCTACGGTTTCAGCATTGGCGGTGTCTGTGCGACCGACCCAGACGAAGGAGGAGTCATCTCACCGGGCGGTATCGGCTATGACATCAATTGTGGTGTGCGCTTGGTCCGTTCCAATTTGTTTTACCAGGACGTCAAGCCGCATTTGTCGACTTTGGTCGAAGAACTGTTCCGGCAGGTCCCCACCGGTGTGGGCAAGTCGGGAAAATATCGGTTCAACCACCAGGAATTGCGTGAGTTGATGAGCAAAGGTGTTAATTTCTTGAAACGACGCGAACTCGCAACCGAGGGCGATATCGAACACACCGAAGCGCATGGCTGTCTTCAGGATGCCGAACCGGACAATGTCAGCGAGCGAGCATTGGATCGGGGTACCAACCAGTGTGGGACGCTGGGTTCTGGCAATCATTTTCTCGAGGTGCAAGTCGTTGATACGATCTTCGACGACGAAGCCGCTGCGACCATGGGCATTCAAAAGGACATGGTTTGCGTCATGATTCATTCCGGTTCGCGCGGGCTAGGCTATCAAGTCTGCGACGACGCACTGAGGCTGTTGCGCGGCGTGCCCAAAAAGTATGGAATCGAGCTGCCCGACCGCCAGTTGGCGTGCGCTCCGGTCAACAGTCCCGAAGGATGTCATTACCTAGGAGCAATGCGCGCTGCAGCCAACTTCGCCTGGTGCAACCGACAACTCTTGATGTGGCAAACCCGCGAAGTCTTCCAAACGGTCTTCAGTCGACCGTGGCGCGAACTGCAGATGAATCTGGTCTACGACGTCGCCCACAACATTGCCAAATTCGAAGAACACAGCATCGACGACGGTTGCAAGGGCGTTTGGGTGCACCGTAAGGGTGCGACTCGTGCCTTTCCTCCCGGTCATCCCGAAATCCCGGATAGCTACCGCAAGATCGGTCAGCCCGTTTTTATCCCCGGCGACATGGGTCGCGCCAGTTGGGTTTTGGCTGGACAGCAGGGCAGCATGCACCAAACCTTCGGTACAACATGCCACGGAGCCGGTCGTATCATGAGCCGTACCAAAGCTGTCAAATCCGCCAAAGGCCGCCGTATCGACAAAGAACTCGCCAACAGAGGCGTCATCGCCCGCGCCCGCAGTTGGCGCGGTCTAGCCGAAGAGCAACCCGACGCCTATAAAGACGTCAACTTGGTCGTCGATGTGGTTCACACAGCAGGCCTCTCAATGAAGGTTGCCCGCATGCGGCCGATCGGCGTGATCAAAGGATGACGCAGGTTGCACCCTGGATTTATAGCGCAATGATGAGTTGCCAGGGCGTGATCACTAATCAACCACGACGGCTTGCAACGCTTCTGGGAGCCTTATGCTTTCTTCGCAGAGAGCTCGGCCGATGATTGCACCAACAAGGCACGGATGAGCTCTGGCGACGGTTGACAGTTTCCGAATGTCATCAAGAGTCGTTACGCCGCCAGATGCAATGACCCCCATGCTCAATCCGGCTAACTCAATCAGATTGTCGATCGTCGTGTCGTCGATTCCCTGCATCATGCCGTCATTAGCAATGTTGGTGAAAATGATCGCAGCCAAGTCCAAATCAGCGTATTGACGGGCCAGTTCGATGACCGGAGTTTGAGACAGATCCATCCAGCCTTCCGTGGCAACCATTCCATCGCGAGCGTCGAGGCCTAGCACCAATGTATTGGGAAAGGCGACGACCATTTGGCGAAACCAGACCGGCTGCTTCAATGCTTGAGTACCGATGATCACACGGTCAACACCGATTTCGTTGAGCATTTGACGGATTGCGGCTTCGTCGCGAATTCCGCCGCCCAATTGGCAAGGAATTTCAACGCCCTTGACAATCGAGCGAACGACTTCGTGATTGACCGGTTGGCCTGCACGTGCGCCGTCCAGGTCGACGAGGTGCAAACGTTCGGCGCCTTCCTCGGCCCAACGGCAGGCAATTTCGACCGGATCATCGCTAAAGATTGTCTCTTGCGAGTAATCGCCTTGCCTTAGTCGAACGCATCTTCCGTCACGAAGGTCGATAGCGGGAATGATTTGCATTGTGTTGTCAATTGTCGTTGTCAGTAGTTCGCAATTTGATTCGAGCACATCCTCACGTCGTGATCGCCCGACATAAAATCTTACATCGCTGCAAAATTTCTCAACAATTTCAATCCTAAACGTTGGCTTTTTTCCGGGTGAAATTGCGTTGCAAACAGGTTTCGACGACCGATGGCCGATACAAAACGTGTTCCGTGTTCCGTGTACGCGACCACAACCGAGTCGTCATTGGGAACGACGTAAAAACTGTGCACGAAATAGAAGTGCGATTCATTTGGTATGCCGTTCATCAACGGGAATTGTTCGGTGATCTGTAGTCGGTTCCAGCCCATGTGCGGAATTTTCAAGCCGGGCTGATTCTCGAAACGCACAACTTTTCCGGGAATGATTCCCAGCCCTTCCCATTGGCCATCCTCATAGCTGACGTCGAACAATAGTTGTAGACCTAAACAGATGCCCAGGAATGGTTTGTCTGCTTCGATGTGTTTCAGAATCGGCTCGACCATTCCCTGCTTTTTCAGTTCGCCAATGGCATCACGAAACGCGCCGACGCCTGGCAGAACCATTTTCTGGGCGTCTAACAAATTCGCGGCTTTCGTGCAGATGGCGGCCTCGACACCCAGTTTCTCGAACGCTTTCTGGACGCTTCGCAGATTACCCATTCCGTAGTCAACAATTTTGATCATAACAAATTCAATACGGCTCGACGGCCTTTCAGGCCGTCCAGTCAGCCTGGAAGGGCCCACTTCCACATTGCTCGCGATTCGATCGAAAAACTCAACGGTTGATTACAAATAACGACTTGAGAGACAGATGAATGGTTCGTAGTTCTACAGAGGTCAATTTCTATTCTATAAAAGAGATTTGGCGGCTGGGAGGGTTCAGTAAATTACATTTCGCTCTGCCGCAGATGCCAATCGCGACTGGTGTGGCATCTGCAACCGCGTCGCCAGATTTGTTCGTGTGCGGTGCCGCGACCAGAAGGGATTCCCAACCATTCTTCACATAGTTCAGGCTGCCAGTGTCCCTGATAGAACTCAATCGTCTCGCCAGAGAAATGAGCCAACTGGTCAGCGGACGTCCATTCTTCAATCCACGGATCGGGATAGAGCGGGATTCCCAACATTCGTTTTAGAAGTTGCACAAGATGAAGAATGGCAATCAGCATGACGCCCATAAACATTGCCAGCACGATTATAATCGGACCGAACGCGAAAAGACGTTCGGCAATTGGCCAGATTTGCTTCCAGCCAATGATGACGATAAGCGCCGCCGAACTTAGGTACGGGCCATAAGGAATCTCACGATGTTGCCAAAAGATCCAACAACCGGCGACCACGACGATCGCACAGACCGGAGCAATGAAGAACACAACAACTGTAGGTTGCCAACCAAAAAAGGCACCGATGCATGCCATCAGCACCACGTCACCGAAACCCATCGCCTCTTGTCGCAATACCCAAAAGCCAATTAGCCGAACTGCCCAGACAATCCCACCACCAACCGCAAGGCCCGTTATGCTGACCAGCAGACCATGCCAATGCGAATGCGCGGTGATCCACTGAGGCACATAGAATCGTCCCACATTGGCCGGTTGGTTTAGTAGCCCGTTTAACCAGTCGGGCAAGATGAGACCAGTTGATCGCACGAGACTGGGTTCTTGGAACCACAATGGGGCTAGGTGCACCTGTCCGATTGCCAACGCACATAAGACGCCAACCGCCATGGCCGGAAGAGTTGATCCGTCAGGGATGATTCGGATGTCGATGTCGATAAATGTCGCGACGATCAATGCTTCTAGCAACACTATGTGATATGCATAGCGCCAATGTAAAATGGCTGTTGGCGATAGCCAGAACGAATCCACAAGCCCTTGCGGCCCCAAAATCGAATACAATCCACCGTCGGTGATGTTGGCACCATAGTGGCCGGGAATTTCCAGCCAATAAACCACCGCGAAAATTAAGCCGTTGAAGAATTCGATCAGTGGATATCGCACCGAAATTCGCATGTCGCAAAAGCGGCAACGGCCACCAAGTTTTAGCCAGCCGATGACAGGAATGTTGTCTAGAGGAGAAATGTGATTCTTGCAGCCGGGACAATAGGAAGGCGGGCTGCCCAGTCCCTTGAGAGATACCCAAAGATTTTCCTTCTGCGGAATGCGGTAAATGCAAACGTTCAGAAAACTTCCCAACACCGCCCCATAGAGGAATACTAAGATAAGAACGATCCACAGAGGACAACCGAATGGTATCACGTTCAACTTTCTTTGCGGACGACCCCATCAAGGGACTGCAAGATGCACTCGACGATTTCATCGATACTTAAGTTGTCTGTCTTGATAGCAAGTGTTGCACATCCCCGATATAGCGGATCTCGCTGGGCGAGCAAGACCTCGATTTCGCTTCTGCCGCCCGCCGTCGTCAGATTGGGCCGACGCTGAATGGTCATTGGATCGGCTGTAAGGCGACGTTCGATCGCGTCGGCAGACGCCTGCAGCCAGACGACGGGACCAGCCGATTTTATTTCACGCCGCGTTTGCTCATTCAAGATTGCTCCGCCTCCCGCAGCGATGACCAATTTGTCGCGCGCCAACAACTGGCTGATGATTTTTTGTTCCAGCACACGAAAGTGATCTTCGCCGTCGATCGCAAAAATATCGCGGATACTTCGTCCCGCGCGGCGTTCCAGTTCGCCGTCGGCGTCGATCCAATCCCAACCGAGACGGCTGGCCAGAGGAACTGCCACGCAGCTTTTTCCACTTCCCCGGTATCCGATTAGCGTGATGACCATTCTATTGCGCCGTCGATATATTCCCGCACAGTTTTCTGCATTTGCTCCAGCGGCACCGGCTTACCTGTAAAACATTGAAATTGCATGGCCGCCTGCCGGACAAACATTTCCAATCCGGTCACGGTGCGGCAGCCTTTTTCGCGGGCCTGCCCGATCAAAACGGTTTCTTCCGGATTGTACACGGTATCGAAAACCAACATCTGTTCATTCAACCAATCGGCCGAAAACGGCGACTCGCCGACGTTCGGATGCATCCCAACAGGCGTGCAGTTAATCAAAATATCGGCGCCAACCAGGTCGCGGTCGGCCCATGGAATGTGCTGGCAGCCTAGTTCCTCCGCCAACCTGATGGCACGTTGGTGAGTTCGATTGGTAATCGTCAACTCCGCATTCGAACGGACAATTCCCAATCCAATCGCACGTGCCACGCCGCCAGCGCCGAACATCAAAACTTTTTTTCCTTTCAATTCTATTTCCAATCCATCAGTTGTGTCTTCAGTATCAGCGTCGCCAAACCTTCGACTAGACAGGCCCAAACGGATACTCTCCAACGCCGCATCGTAATCGGTATTGGATGTGCGCCAGTGTCCCTGATCGTCCTTGAACAGCGTGTTAGCAGCGCCGATCTCCTGCACGGCTTCGTCCAGATACTGAGATTTTTCCAGAACTGCTTGTTTGTGCGGAATGGTGACGCTGTAGCCGCGGACGTCGAACAATTCGAATTCGTCAAGTGTCGACGAAAGAGCGTTCTTAGCGACACGAAATGGCAAATAGACGCAATTCAGATCCGCATCGCGAAACGCTGTGTTATGAATCAGTGGACTTAAGCTGTGGCCGATGGGGTCTCCCAGTACTCCGTAAACCTGAGTTTCGGAATTAATACTGTCAAATCGATACAAATCCTTCATTGCATCAAATGACAACTGGCCTGGCGCCACGACACGACGTGAGCTGAAACTCGCGTACGTAAACGGAGCCCCAAACTTGCCACACAGAACACGGCTAGCCAAGCCCCATTCTCCCATACAAAATCCGACTGTCGGCACATCGGACTCTTTGACGAGTCGCAAGACCCGCACCATATCGTTGGCTGAGTTGGCCATTGTGACCAATTTGACGATGTCCGGATCCAGTTTACAAAGTCGAGCGTGAATTATCTCAAGGTCTTCGGGCGTCTGTTCGAAGTCATGATGGCTGACGATCCGCTTTGTGTCGGCGTATCGCTGAATCTGTTGGGCAACATCTTCTTCTAAATCGACATATTCCACTCCTGCAGCAATGGCAGCACGCAGCACGGTAATGCGCTGATCCTCGCTGCTTGTCCAACGTCCCTGTTCACTTTTTCGGCGGCATGTGATCACGACGGGAGTCGGCCGGTCATTGATCAAGCGAGCCAGATTCGGAAGTCCAGCCAACCAGTCGAGCCGCAATTCGACCAATTCAGCGCCCTTTTCGGCAAGTGCGCGATGCTCGTGGACTATCATTTTATGCCGCGAGCGGCCAATGCTGACGCAGATCATGAACACGCGCCTCCGTCACCGAATCGTGTCAATGCCACAGCGATGAATGCACGAAAAGACTATCGATCGGAATGACGATAGTAACGAATCAACATAGCACCAACGAAGTCAGCCCAACCGGCCGAACTGTCGATCCAATTCGGATTGACTCAGAACTAACGCAGTTGGCCGGCCGTGCGGACAGTGGTGGGCATCGTCAATCAGATGCCGTTGAGCTAGCAGACTTTCGATCTCTTCCGGCTTCAGTCGTTGCCCTGCCTTGACGGCCGCCGTGCACGACATTATATGCAATAACTTGTCGAGTATATCGCGCCGATTTGGTTTTTTCTCACGACTATCGATCTGTTCGGCGATGTCGCGAACAATTTGTGGCCAGTTCGCGTTTACCAACATGACGGGGTAGCGATTCAGAAGTATCGTGTTCTTGCCAAACTCCTCGATTCCGATACCAAGTTGCGCCAAAAGTGCAACATGTTCCAGCAACAACGACGCTTCCTTGTGACTTACTTCGATCGTCTCCGGGACAAGCATTTGCTGCGATTCAATCGATCCAGCCAGAACTCGCTGTCGCAGGTACTCATACATCACCCGCTCGTGAAGTGCGTGTTGATCGATGACCGCAAGACCATTTTCAGTTTCCGTGACAAGGTAGCGATCGTGAATCTGTATGGCACGGATAGTCGGTTTGACAGAAGTCCTCGATGAAACAAACCCTGCTTCGGCCTCCACGGATACATTCGTATCTGAAAGTTCGCTGGGCGCAAGCGTGCTGCCAATATCCGCCGGCAACCAAGCACCAGATAGCAAATTAGCACCTTCGGACTGCGATTTCACGGCGCCGTCTGATGTCAACAGAACTGTCTTAGCCGGACAACTTTTCTGGCTGGCCCAGTCTGCCAGTTCTATCTTAAGTTCACGTTGATGTTCGGTCTGTGGAACACGCTTCGGAGGCATGTCTGCCGCGTGGAGAACTCGCAGATCTGATTCCAAATCAGCACTCAAAAATTTCGTTCGGATCGTAGACAGTAACTGACGATAGATTTGTTGGCTGTCGCGAAAGCGGACTTCTACTTTGGTTGGATGGACATTCACGTCGACCAAACTTGCGGGCATTTCCAAAAACAAGAATGCGATCGGCTGCCGGCCGACCATCAGCAATCCGCGGTAGGCTTCGCTCAATGCGTGTCCCAACGAACGATCCTGAATGCATCGGCCATTCAAATACAAGTACTGACCCTTACGAGTCGATTTACTGTGACTGGGGTGCGCGACGTATCCCCAAATGCGAATGTCGTTCGCTTCCGATTCAACCCAGATCAACTTATCGTCCAGTTCACTACCGTATGACAGTCTAAGCCGATCGACCAACTGATTGGTTCTGGGTAATTCGTAAATTATTTTTTCGTTGTGCCTTAGAACCATGTGCGTGCGGGGATGAGCCAACGCGATCCGGGTGAACTGTTCACTGATGTGGCCAAATTCAGTCGCGGTCGTTTTTAGAAATTTTCGGCGGACTGGCGTATTAACGAATAATTGGCTCACCTCGACCAAAGTCCCCGCAGGGCAACCGCACAGCTGCGGTTGCTCGATATAGCCACAGTTCACTTCCAGTTCAACACCCGTATTGGCGTCCTGGCGGCTGCGGATTCGCAGGCGGCTGACTTCGGAGATCGATGCCAGAGCTTCGCCGCGAAATCCCATCGTGTTAACGCGGAACAAATCGTCGGCTGAATTGATCTTGCTCGTGGCGTGACTGTGGACCGCCAGCAGAAAATCATCGGGATGGATGCCTTTGCCGTCATCGACGACGCGAATTTGATCGGCTCCACCTTGTGTGATGTCGACGTCGACTCGCGTCGCCAGCGCATCGATACTGTTTTCGAGCAACTCCTTGACGACGCTGGCCGGTCGTTCAATGACTTCTCCGGCAGCGATCTTGTTGACCACTCCAGCATCGAGCTGATGGATTCGCGGCATGGGGAACTCCGCGGTATTCCTTGTCGTAGGAAGAACTATTTTGATACATACCCAGCATCTTTGCGTTTGGCAACGTTTCGGTCGAGAGATTCCGGTTTATTTGCTGGATGAGCTTCTTTCAGGTCCGAAGTCTTCGTCGCTCACAACGGCGGATTGCAACCCGCCGATAAAATTCCGACAGAACAGTGAGTGTCATCGTCCAGTGTTCCGTACTCGCCTCCGAAAATTTCCGCCATGATCGCAAATGCTGGTGCTGAACGGTTTAGGTGCTAGCACACAATGTCTTTACAAATGGGTCGAAACTTCGTGTGAAATTCGCGTAGATGTCCTTTGAGTCCGCGCTCCTTGGAGTAGTTCGTCTTTGGCAGTCCAGAATGGACGACGGCAAATAGGTCCTGATCCGGCATCGCTTCGATCACTAACAGAATTAGCAGTCTCACGACGATCCACACCGCGTTGCCGCCCTCGTGAAATGCCAGCGGAACCCGTGAAAATAGCAGAGCTTCCATGTTGGTTATAGCCACTAACAGCAACAACGAGCCACGAAATCACTGCGCCAAATCCTTTTCCAGTTCCTCGCCCAACTCTTTGCAGCCGAATGACTTTTCTTAGAAACAGCGGAATAGCGATTATTTCGACAACGAACCTCATCAGCGAACGGAAGATGGGACTCAACAAGCGAGTTCTCAAAATGAACCGGAATAAGATTCTCATCTTCCAAGCCCTAGCGTACACGATGCGTCTTGGCGATACACAATTCATTCAAAAGTTTCGGAAAATCAACGTCAGTGGAATTGTCTTGGTTCAACCGCTACATATTGATGACATTACATTACAATGTTTACCGTCGTCGACCAAGCGCTTTGGTCACCGGCTGCTCCGAAGAACTCCGAATTGCCAAACCTGTTCTTCTGGGCTACAGTCCGGAAATCACGAAGTGCCAAGAATGTGAGTTCAGTGGCCAAGGTTGCGAAATGCTTGGACAGATTCCCCCGACACCTTATGACCTACGGTTTTTCGTTGTGGGAATACCCGTGCGAGTGCACCCGATATTCTGGCTCACTTCTGCATTTCTCGCATGGGAACCCGAACGGATGGATCTCGTGGTCACTCGTGTCCTGTGCATCTTTGTGGCCATTTTAGTCCACGAATTAGGTCACGCGATCGTGACGCGGGCGTTTGGCTGGCAACCGGAAATCGTGCTCTATTTTTTCGGCGGCTATGCGACGACAGGCCGTCATTCAACATGGAAAAACATTGCCGTGTCAGCTGCTGGCCCTACAGCCGGTTTGTCGCTCTATATTTTGACAAAAATCGTTGGTATCGAAGCTGTCAAAAATGGCGTCATCCAAAGCGACGTTTTGATCGATGCCATTGGTTTCTCACTGTTCATCAACCAAGTTTGGAACTTCATGAACTTGGTGCCCGTTTTGCCGTTAGACGGCGGGCAAATTAGTCGCGAGTTTTTCTGTTGGCTGCTGCCGCGGGGCGGCATGGATCTGTCCTTGAAACTCTCTGTCGCTGCTTCTGGTGGCTTGACTTTGTGGTCTCTGTACTGCATGTCGAACGAACAATCAGTGCTGGGACTACAACCCGGGTTCCTAGCGATCATGTTCGGCTATTTGTGCTACCAAGGACTTCAGCAGCTTCAAAGTCGACGAAAAGGGTACTGGTAGCCGCAGTCCGCAATGTTGTTTCAAAATCAACAACAGCCGTTGGACGTCGAACAACAGTCGTCGTCCGGCAGGACCGTCGATTTCTGTGTATTGCCTTTTGTTTCGGCAGGCGAGCAAATCGACGAGACCTGATCCAAGAGAATCAACTCGCTCGGTGGCACTGGAATAACCTGATCCGCGTACGGCGGGCGTGTGAACAGCGAATACTCTTTGTCACTCACAGCCATGCACTGCCCTCGCACAAGTTCTTGACCATTGTCGTCAATCACCGCTCGCCACGGACCTTGATAAATTACCGTCTGTTGTCGGTCCAAACTCGGCCCATCATTTCCTTTGAAGGCCTGCACCGTCATGCTGCGGAATTCCAGGCCATCCACCACAATCCAAGGTTCTGTTTGACGTTCGACAATTTGCATTCCGTAGAATCCGACCTGTCGGAACGCTTCCAGGAAGCGGTCTTCACGAAACGCACCGCTGATACAGCCACTCCACAATTCCGGATCGTTTTGCAGTGTCGCCGGAATGTCCGCATCCGAAACGATATCGCTGATGACCGCCCGTCCGCCGCTTTTCAGCACGCGGTACATTTCGTGGAACAATTGCCCGCGATCGGCCGGGTATACCAGATTCAAGACGCAATTGGATAACACAATATTAATCGAATCATCTGCGATCATTGGTGACAATTTCCGCAACTGCTGCGCATATTCTTCGACTAGCAACCAGTCGCCGATATTGGCCACCGGGTGATCGGCCAGATGACCATCCAGCAATTCCAGATTCAAACTCAGATCCTGAATCTTGCCTTTGTAGAACTCGACGTTGTGATATCCAAGTTGGTCACCAATCTGATGCTGATACTTTCTCGCTAGTGCGAGCATTTCGTCATTGCAGTCGATGCCGAACACTTTGCCGTCTTGGCCGACGGCCTGTGCGGCGATATAGCAGATTTTTCCACCACCCGAACCTAAATCGAGGACCGTTTCTCCCGGTTTGACGAATCGGGACGGATCGCCACAACCGTAATCGCGTTCGATGATTTCGTCGGGAATAATCGCCAGATAACCTTCGTCGTAATCGACTGGACAGCAAAGACGCGATTCCGTCTGACTGGCTGCTCGGTTGTAGCGATTGCGCACTGCTTCGTCGACATTCAGCGGCTGAGTGATTGCCGACGTATTGCGACTGACTGGCATTCGAACTCACTCCGTCAAGACAACTGCCAGATTCTAGGATTCCTCGACGGACGGGTCAACGAGGCCCCTGCCCGACGTTCCATTTTGAAATTGAAAGCCTAGTCAGCCTACCGCCCTGTCTGCATGCTGCAACGTGGATGACTGATCACGAAAATTAGAGACTCTATGCGATCTTCTGTGAATCAGAATGGATAGCGAATCGATGGAAATTCATCTGGCGAGGCTCCGACCGACTAGCAAAATTGAGCAACTGGATGAAAAAACGATTTCTGCGCTTCCACGGCCGGTTTTATCCTTACATAGCTGTCACCGAATACAGTTAGGTGCCGTCTAAAGGCGGAGGGCCTTTGTAACCGACTTTTAACAGACCGACTTGGCACAAGTACACGTATCCGCCGGTCTGATCACATTTGATTTGTATTCTGGATCGGTCCATGTCCATTCCTGTACAATCTTGCATCAACGAAGTTTTCGACACGGGCCATCTTATCTCAATCTTTCGTAATCGTCGGAACCAATATAGAATACTGTGGTTTCGAGCGGTCCATCGCAACAACTTCTCAACGTCGGCAAGAAAACGTGCACTAAGTGAGTGTCGCAACGTGACATGTAAACTTCTTCCAGCCGCACAAGGATAATGACGTGGTCCTATTCACCCAATGTTACTTGGTGCTACCAATTGCTTCTCTGTTTATCGGACTTAATGGAACCGCAGACGCACAAGAAGAAAAAAAGACGTCGCCCAACGTGACAATCGTGCAGGCCAGTGCCGATGATTTTCTGACCCGTTTAGAGTACATCACATTACTTGCCGGCAATTTGGGTAAAGAACAGTGGGATAATGTCAAAGGAACTCTTGAGTCATTTCTCGATGGAATTGATCGCAAGAAACCAATTCGCATTGACATCCTGTTGGACGGACAAGATGTACGCTACCGACCCAGTTTCCCGATTGCCAATCTTGGGAATTTTATCAGGAACTTGAAGGGGTTCGGGATTAATGCCAAAAAGGTTGGCGGAGCTCTTTATCGATTAAGCGGCGATTTCAAGGGTTTCATGCGGGTCGCCAACGGTTACGCAACGATTGCTGAACACAAAACGGACGTCCCTGCGAAGTTGGAAAACCCAACCACGGCACTGGCTCCACTTTTGGAGAAGAAGTACGACTTTGCACTCGACGTGCAAAACACGGAGGCCGGCCAGAAAGCTCGGCATACGGCAGTTCAAGAAATTCATAAGGAGATTTTCACCGGTCTCAAAGCAAAAACAGGTGAACGGAAAAGTCGCTTCGCAACTCGTAAGCTTTTCCTCGAATTGCTGATGGACGAAGCAGATCGCTTCTACGCTGAGGCTTCGCAGTTGACGGTCGGACTGACAACTGACCCGAAAGAGAAGGAGTCACGACTGGAACTGCATTTGGCGGCTCTCGACGACACCGACCTGGACAACGCGATTCAAGTATTAGGCATAAAACCCAGTTACTTCGCCAACATTAAACGCAGCGATAATGCTATTCTGGCTGGCCGGATCAACCATCCGTTCGACAAGATGCGGAAAGATCATCTAGTAAAGCTGTTCAGTGCACTGCAAATCTATGCCCAGGAGCTGATCGAAGAGGATGCCAATCAGAAAGAGGACGAAAAAGATGGCGAAAAGAAAATTGTTGACCAATTCTTCGACATGCTAGCTGCCGGCGCAAAATCTGGTGAGCTTGACTGCTTTTTTGAAGTGCGACAAAAGGATGGCAAGCGGACGCTGATCGGCGGAATAAAAGCTCCAAATGGAAACGGCTTGTTCAACATCGTTCAGTTGGTGCCAAAGGCACGGCCCGGAATAAAAGTCAAGCTAAGCGTTGATAAGGAAAGTGAGGTGAGCATTCATTCCGTCAGCATTCCTTCAAAATTTCAGGCCACCTTCCAGGATGTGTTCAGCGGCGAGCCAGTTGTTTACTTCGGAACTGGTGAGGACGCCGTGTGGTGTGCCGTCGGAGAATCTGCTTTGGACGAATTGAAATCGGCTATCAAAAAGTTCGGTATGCCAAACGATGGCATACCTGATCCAGTGTTAGTGGAACTCTACATGAAGCCTGGACCGTTGGTGGAACTGCTCGACCAGCGCCGTAAACGGCAGGAAAAGACAAACGGCGACAAGAAACTAACTGGGAAGAAAAAGGATGCCCGACGGGAAACAGCCGACTTGCGAAAATTGGAAATTGTAGCTTTCAAACCGGGCGATGACACGATCACGTTGACACTAAAACGCATCGACAGTCACATCGAAGGTGGAATTCGATTCGGCGAAGACATTCTGCGCCTTCTGGGTAATCGGATCGCCAAGTTTTCGGAAGAAAACTTGGAATAGGCCATTGCGGGCCAATTATTATTGTCGGACAAGTTGTTCAGGAGAAGACCCGCCCCTCAATTGCTACAACAATTGTTGAACCGAAAGCCAATAGGGGGACTTGCTATGGGCCTGTTCAGAAAAAGCGATTGAAATGTCATTGCGCTGATCTTTGAACGTGAAGACTTGGTCCGAGTGAACGGCAATCGAGCTAAAGGCGAGATGGCGAAAAAAACTCGGGACGGAGCAAAAATTCGCGAACGTACTATCTACTGGGCCGTCTTCGATCAGAATGGTGGATTTTGGAAGGAGGGAAGGGCAAGGGCAATCGATTGGTTTCCCACACAACGTTAGAAGCCATGGTGCGAGAGATGCCGACCAATCGCGTTGTGCGCGATATCTTGGCGAAATTAGAACTAGGTGAACTAGAAAAGGCCGCCAAGCGATTTGAATGGAACGACCAAATAACAGACTCTGAGCAGTAGGCAAGACTTCACCGTGAAATTCGGTGTCCGAATGTCGAAGTCTGAAATAGATTCAATTTCCAAAACCCTAACTTCCAAACGGGATTCCTCGTTTTGACCCCGACTAGCTAAAGAAGTACGTCGTTGATTGCTAACGCAAAACACACGGATCGCATTCGCTACAGTACCAGTAGTACGTAGCCGATCGCCAGGACGATTTCCATTGCAGCGAACGGCACCGCCAATTTGACAAAGTCTATGAAGCTAAACGAAGCTTTCTGGCGATGAATGATCGTCATGGCCACCACGGTCGACGCCGAACCGATCGGGGTAATGTTACCGCCTAGGTTCGCTCCAAAAATCACGCACCACCAAAATGGCGAGTCGCTAGGCCTTCCCTCCGCGTCAAGGATTTTGGCCAACATGGCGGACAGTGGAATATTGTCGGTGACCGAACTGGCGACAGCCGACGCGATCAGCAGTGATGCGGAACCCCAGCCGGAACCCAGATCGGTTAACACTCTGATTCCTTTGCCAATAACGTTCAGCACACCGGTATGCTCCATCGTGTTGATCACGACAAACAACCCGGAAAAAAATGCCAACAGATCCCAATCCACAGCGGAATAGAACTTGTCAGCCTCGTGTTTGTATGCCAACAACACAATGCCCGCGAACAGCAAAGCCACAAAGCCCATTCCCAGTTTATTCAATGCAGGAATCTGAGACTGCCCGGCCAGACATGCAATGAACAGTACCAGCGCTACGACAGAAAACCAAAAGAAACGCTGGCTCGAAATGCTCTCATTTTCGTCAAAGCCGTCGACGAGTTGCTTAGCTAACTGTCGCTCGTTGTCACTCTGGAACCCTGAAATTTTGAAGCCCCATTTCCCCATCAATAATGTTGCGGCCGTGGCTACGACGACGTACGGTGCAGACACCTGGAAGAACTTGACGAACGTTATCCCAGCAATCTTGCCCACGATGATATTGGGCACACTGCTAATCAGCGTCAACAGACCGCCGACGTTTGTTAGTAAACATTCCACCAATAAAAATCCCAGCAACAGGTCAGTCCGCTTCAGTTTCGTCAGCGAAACGGTTGTCAAGCTGCCGATAATGATCATCGCCGTGACGTTGTTCAGGACGGCGGAGAATACGACGGTCAGAATGCCATACGCCATCAGCAGTTTCCAAGGATCCCCGCCCGTCTTCTTCGTCAGCTTGATTGCCAGCCAGGTGAATACACCTGACCGGCTGGTCACTTCGACAAATAGACTGGCACCTAGGATGATCGTAATCACGCCCCATTCGATTGCCGGAATGTAAACGGGCAGATCCAAATTGTGGCCATTGGGCAGTTGAACTTTATAGTGGCCCTCGGAGTCAAACCAAAGCAGATTGTGTTGCAACAATGTCGCGATCACTAGGCATACGCCAGCGAAGAGTCCGACGATGAGTGACTTTTTGGCGTGCAGCTTTTCCTCGAACGCCAACGCAATAATCATCAGAACCAATAGCACTGCGAACATGCCGGTAACCCAATCAGGTACGTGGCGATCCGCGTCTGCGAGCAACATCCCGACAGCAATCATGCGCGGTGTCCTTCTGTCTTCGGCGCTTTATCACAACAGCAGAATCGCGACACCAGAAAATTCGACGCTCAATGTATAAGCCATTCCGTGCATCGCCAACTGGTCTTTATCCTTCGTGTTGGTCACCAGTAAATCAACGTCATGACGGTCAATCAAAGCCCGATATTCGTACGGATGGTGTCCGCGTGCCACGAACGAATGATAGTGAATGCTGGGCTCCAATTCGCGCAGAACAGCCAAACACGTTTCAATGAAATTCGTGGCTTCGTTTAGAAGCTGGCCTTCGATCAACCTCCGCGCCTGATCGCTTTCGATTTCCGGGATTCTCTCGATCGCTTTCATATACCGTTCAAAAACCGCATCGTCTTCGATGTGACACAGCCAGAGCAATCCACCGTTGGAACACATGCGGGCGCCGTAGTTGATGAGCGCGTTGTCTCCTGAAATATGGTCGGCGATAACCATGACGCGGTTGCAAACGCGACAATCGATTGATACTGGTTCGGCTGCCGTCCCAGGCAGGACCATGACGGGGATCGGTATCGCCTGCGTCAACACGTCCAAATACACGCCCAAACTGTGCTGTGGCACAAGCGATTTCTCCTGCAAGTGCCGATAGGTAACAATCAAATCCAACGGATGCCGGTTAATGGCTTCCAACAGTTGGCCAACATTGGAATAATCTTCGCCATTAATCACGTGCCATGTGCTAACCGACTGGAACCTCGGCAAAAACTTTAGCAACGAAGCGAGCTCGGCGTGCGCTTCCTCCTGTGTCCCGTCGGTAACAAGCGCAATTGAATTGATGGGAACGTCCGTGAACACAAACGGTTCGCGTTCGGCCCGCTTGAACATCGATTCAAATTCGTCGATGTGCTCGTTCTTGTCCATGAAGCCCAAATCGAAATTGTAAATTGCCTCGCAGCACACGACCAATCAAATCGATGCTCTCTTTCGCGCGATCGAAGATGTCTGTGCGACGAACAGATCCATGAATCAACCCTTCATAGACATCTAGAGTCTTGATTACCCAGCCGCTGCCATGAAAGTGAACGTTGAGAATATCTCCTTTTCCTGTGCACACTAGCTCAGCGACGAGACGAATTGTGAATTGGAGTTGACAGCGCCCACGCATTTTTCAGTGTTAACTGGTACACCGGCGGCACCTTAGCCGCTTCTGAATTTTTAAAACCATTTGGCCTCAGGACCGAACAGCATGTTGCTGCCTCTTTTTCGAGTTTCCAAAGAGATGTACGCCAGCATAACCGCACTGCCGCAGCAAACAACGGCGTCGCTCTTCTTGTACCCACACTCGTCGCAGTCGAGAATTCGAAATATAGTCACGGCAGCCAGACTCTGCCTGACGCGACCAAATCGTTAAGCAGAGCCTGAATTACTTCGCCCTCGGCAGTGTTTGCAGTCAAACTGAATCAGAATCCGTCACGTTTCGTCGTCGTGTTCAAAATCCTGCAGCGACCGTCGATCCCCGACTGATGACTCTACGTTCGACGTACGATCGACCAGTTTGATCGTAGTCAACGCCACCAAAACAACCAGGGCGACGATATTGATGCTCAAACAAATCAGTGCCACCAACGCCACGCCCAGCGCACCTTCAGCAACGGTGTTATCTCCTAACGCGCCAAGCAACCACCACAAGATTCCCGTAATTGCCGCCCCGATCAATAGTATCGTACCAGTCCACAGAGAACCTATGATATACGTTCGCAATCTCATTTCACATTACACCAGAATTTGATCACTTCATAATTGTCTGTTTACGATTATTGACCGTCAATGGTCAATTCACTATCTCTTAGCGTTGCGCCGACCGACATGCTACACTTGCGTCGTTTAAAGATCGTGAAACTGTTGAGATAATTGGGCAACCACAGTGAACGTCGACGACTTTTTGAAACGGGATATTGACCGTCGGCAATTTCTGGGCAAGAGTGCTCAGAACGCTGCAGGAATGGCTGCCGGAATCGTTGGTCTAAGCGGTACGGTCGCGAAGGCTGCACCAAGCGAACGTGTTACCTTAGCGATAATCGGCACCCGTAGTCAGGGTAAACGACTGGCGTCCAGCATGGCCAGCTTCCCCGACTTGGACCTAGTCGCGATCTGTGATATTGATGACAGCCTGCTCCCGGCTACTGCCAAAGTTATCGAAGACATTCAAGGCTGGGCACCGCGTCACGAGAAAGACTTCCGACGCATTTTGGACGACAAATCCATCCAGGCTGTCGTCATCGCCACACCCGACCACTGGCACGCTATCATGGGCATTATGGCCTGCCAAGCCGGTAAGGATGTTTACGTCGAAACCCCAATTTCGCACAACATCCACGAGGGAGCCCGCTTGGTCGAAGCCACCCGGAAATACAATCGAATTGTGCAGTCGGGTATGCAGCAGCGCAGCGGCAGCCAATTCCAATCGGCCGTTCAGCTCGTAAGGAGCGGCTCTCTGGGCAACGTCCATTTGGCGAAAGCTTGGACCGTCCATCGGCGCAAGCCGATCGGCTTCAAGCAAGACGGCATCTCGCCCAAAGGGGTCGACTACGATCTGTGGCTTGGCCCGGCTCCTGTGCGTCGTTTTAATGCCAACCGCTTTCATCACAATTGGCGCTGGTTCTGGGACTACGGAACTGGCGAGCTTGGTAACTGGGGTGTTCACGTGCTGGACATCGCCCGGTGGGGACTTGGTGTGTCGTTGCCAATCAGTATCTCAGCAACGGGCGGAAAATATGCATTTCATGACGCACAGGAAACGCCCGACACGCTGATCGTCCAGTATGGTTATTGTCAGCCGGACGTAGGCCAAGAAGTAGAAGGTGTTCACAAAACAATTATCTGGGAGCACCGCCTGTGGAGCACCCACGGCATCGAAGGCCGCAGCGCAGCGACCGCATTCTATGGCGATCAGGGAACTCTAGTCGTAGACCGCGGCGGCTGGAAATTGTATGACGTCGCGAAATCGATCACTGCAGGCACCAGCGATCAGGCCAGAATGCAACACCGGAACTTCATCGACTGTGTCAAGTCGCGACAGAAACCAACCGCCGACATTGAAATCGGCCACGTCAGCAGCACGCTGTGCCATCTGGGCAACATTGCCTATCGTCTCGATCGCGAAGTTCGCTTCGATCCAATCAATTTCAATTTTGGCAACGATACCGAAGCCAATTCGCTACTGCAGCGTGAATACCGACACCCGTGGTACCTGGAGAGTTGAGCGTTGGGAGAAATCACAACTTTTCAACTCTCAACCCTCAACCTCTCATGCACGATTGCATCATAATCGGAGCCGGCCATAACGGATTAGTTTGTGCCAACTACCTGGCCCGAGCGGGTTGGAAAGTACTGGTGCTGGAACGCCGCCATGTCGTGGGCGGCGCATGCGTCACCGAAGAACCTTGGCCTGGCTATAAAGTTTCGACGGCTGCGTACGTCATCAGTCTGCTGCTGCCAGAAATCCAACGTGATCTGAAACTGGCGAAATATGGTTACAAGGTGCTGCCGCGCAACCCGTCGTCGTTTACTCCACTGGAGGACGGGCGATACTTAATGCTCGGTCCCAATAAGAATTTCAACCGTGGGGAGATCGGAAAATTCTCACAAAAAGACGCAGACGCGTTTCCGCACTACGAAGCGTTGCTGCAGCGTGTGGCTGAGGTGATCGAGCCGTTTCTCAGCCGTACCCCGCCAGACCTGTTCCCGTTGCCCTCGGATTGGCGAAGTATCTCGTTTGGAAAACGAATCCGCGATGTCAAAGCCGGCTGCTCGATTTATCAGGCTCTGCGACAACTCGGCGATGACATCCCGGAAGCGATTGAATTGTTGACCGGATCAGCCAAGACCATCCTCAACCGCTGGTTTGAATCTGACGTACTGAAAGCCACCTTGGCCACCGACGCCATTATCGGCACGTTTCAACCAATCTCGGCGCTCGGAACATCGTATGTCTTGCTGCATCACGTCATGGGGTCGGCCGGTGGCGCTCGCGGACGGTGGGGTTTTGTCGAAGGCGGCATGGGCAGCTTGTCGCAGGCGTTGGCCGAATCCGCGAAAGCTGCTGGCGTGGAAATCCGAGTTGGCACACCTGTTGAACAAATCCAAATCTCTGGCGGTCAGGTAAAGGGCGTCTGTCTCGTAGATGGCCAAGAACTGGCTGCCCGGCGAATTGCTTCAAACGCGGACGCCCACGTGACTTTTGAAAAACTTCTCGATTCCACTCATTTGCCCGCACCGTTCCAACACGCAGTGGGCCGCATCGATTACTCAAGCGCCAGCATGAAAGTCAACCTGGCCGTCAATGAGCTTCCCAATTTCACCTGCCTGTCCAGCGAATCTTCTCCACTTGACATTGAGGGATTGGATGACATCGTCTCAACAACGATTTCACCACAGCACCGTGGTACGATCCACATCGGAGCCACTATGGAATATCTGGAACGCGCTTATGACGATGCCAAATACGGTCAACCTTCTCAACATCCGATTATCGAGATGACCATTCCCACATCACTCGACCAAACGCTGGCGCCGGCGGGACATCACATACTCTCGCTATTTGTTCAATATGCTCCCTACCAGTTGGCCTCAGGACATTGGGATGACATCAAGGAAGAATTTGCAGACCGTTGCATTCAGGAAATCGCTCGATATGCTCCCAACGTCCCCAATTCGATCTTGTACCGACAGGTTCTCTCGCCATTCGATCTGGAGCGTACCTTCGGTTTGACCGGAGGCAATATCTTCCAGGGCGCTATGCCGTTGCATCAACTGTTCAACTTACGTCCGGTGCCGAACTGGAGCGACTACCGGACTCCGATCAAGGGTCTGTATCTTTGCGGCAGTGCTACTCATCCCGGTGGCGGAGTTATGGGCGCCTGCGGCAAGAACGCGGCTAAAGAAATACTTCGAGATGGCATGCTTGCGCCTTGATCGTTGACGTCAATGAGCATCGGACCGTGGAAGTGGCGAAAACCGTTACGGCTAACGTCGTGGATTGCTGACAGGTTCTGTGCGGCATGCGGCTGCAGATAGCCAGCGCTAATCAATTCCTTTTTTGTGTCTTCACACCGAGGTTAGGATTCGGGCAGCAATTGGGCCAGAACCGTAGTCAGCGGACCAAACACATAGTCGCTAGTGCCGACATTGGGCAACTGGTGTGGTTCAATCGATGGTATGCCTCCGCGTGCCAACAGACAAGCCTGCTCTTGTTGAAAACATATTACATGTTTCGAAAAGCGGCCCGAGCTGTTTCCGAATTGTCATAGTTTCCCTCAAAGGCGCCACCGTGCACCACTGTTAAGGTCGACCCCAGATCGCACAATAATCCGGCTCCGGAGAAAGAAACCTGTCCCGATTCTGCATAATCTGTACAGAGTGACCGACCGCAATCTGTTGTTTGATTGGAACACGGACGTTGGTCGACTACACTTGAAAGACTGGACCTAAGTATAAATCTGGATCGTCTTTCAAAAGACTTGCAACATTGATGAGCAGCTTTGATGACCACTGACGATAGACCCCGTGTGTTCGTGACTCGAATGATTCCGTCGGCCGGCTTAGACCAACTTTTGGAATCTTGCGACGTGGATGTCTGGCGTGAACCATTGCCTCCACCACGCAACGTGTTGCTGGATCGCATTGCCAGCTGCGATGGTGTTTTGACTTTACTGACCGAATCCGTCGACGCCGAATTCATGGACTCAGCAGGAGGCCAGTTGAAAGTCATTAGCAACTATGCGGTCGGCTTCAACAACATTGACGTGCCCGAAGCGACTCGGCGCGGCATTCGAGTCGGCAACACACCCGATGTCTTAACGGAGGCCACCGCGGATATGGCATTTGCGCTGTTAATTTCGGCCGCCCGTCGGATTGTGGAATCGACCAATTACGTACGACGGGGGGAATGGAAGACGTGGGAGCCAATGGGGCATATTGGTGCCGACTTGTGCGGACGAACGATCGGTCTTGTCGGAATGGGACGAATTGGTTACTCCATGGCCAAAAAATGTCACGGCGGCTGGGACATGCGAATCTTGTACCACGATCCGTACCAATGCGAAAAAGCCGAGCAGGACTTTGGTGCTGAACAAGTTGACCTCGACACATTGGTGGCCGAGTCCGATTTTGTATCGGTGCACGCAAACCTGGACGAAACAACGGCAGGAATGTTCAATTTCGAAGTCTTCAAGAAGATGAAACCGACGGCCATCTTCATTAATAGCGCTCGCGGTCCGTTGCACGTCCAAACTGATCTCTACAAAGCATTGAAGAACGGAGAAATCTTCGCTGCCGGTCTGGATGTGACTGATCCGGAACCAATCGAAATGGACGACCCGATCCTTCAGTTACCGAATTGCATAATCGCCCCTCACATCGCTAGTGGCACGGTTTCCAGTCGGAACGGCATGGCGGACATTGCAGCCGCCAACCTCATGACCGGCCTGAATCGAGAACCGCTGCGCTGCTGGGTAAACCCCGAAGTCGCGGAGCCGTCCTGACGCAACAAATCTGCAGACAAGATAACCATCACGGCGCAGGCATCTAGCTTTCTGTTTCGGTTACTCAATGACCAACATGCTGACCAGCCCCCGTTGCCATCCCGAGGACTTGGGCAAACCCATTCCTGATGCCGAGCATGCGGTTTCGGTTTGTATGCCGTTGTGGGAGCATAACGTTGGCTATGAAGAGAATGACCCACGCATCATCAAAAAGTTATCTTGTGGATACCCTCGTTTCTTCCTACATCCGCTGGTTGTTGAATTATTTCAACAGTGCGAGGCGCGATTTTCAAATGACCAGCAATGCTGCTTCGCATTTCCCTCGCGGCGTGTTGCCCAACGATGTGCCCACTTCATCAAGCGACATACTGGCCAAACCAGCATGATTGACGATTTCGGTGTGCTCGGAATCGTCGCAGTTTGTCTGCCAACGTCTGCCAAAGATGTGGCGATGGCCTATTGGAAACACGCGGGCGAAGGTATCTCTTCGCGACTCGCGCAGGCTGCAATGGACCGCCGCACTTTGTCCGCCTCGGGAATAAGTGAAAAGCAGAAAGTCCGGCAGCGAATTGCCGACTTTACAGAAAGCTCGATCGACGATGTGTACTTGTTTCCCAGTGGCATGGCAGCAATTTTCGCAGCCTATCGAGCGTTTCAGAAGATAAATCCGAATCGCCGAAGCGTCCAATTCGGGTTTCCTTACGTTGACATCCTTAAGGTTCAGCAGAAGTGTTCCAGCCGAAAGTCTGCGGACGACACAGTTCATCTCTTTTCCAACGGAGACGAGCATGATCTGCAGAAACTGAAACGCCTGTTACTAGCAGAACCGATCATGGGACTATTTTGCGAGTTTCCAGGGAACCCGATGTTGAAGAGTCCGGATTTGCAACAGCTCGCCGAACTTTCCAGAAAACACGACTTCCCTCTACTTGTGGACGATACGCTGTGCGCATGCGTCAATGCGAACATGATGCCGGTGGCCGATCTGCTGGCGACAAGTCTGACAAAGTTTTTCTCGGGAGCCGGCGATGTGATGGCGGGATCGTTAGTCCTAAACGCCGACAGATCATTTTATGACACCATCAAAGCCATCATAGACGAAGATTTTGAAGATATTTTGTTCGCGGACGATGCCATCGTCCTAGAACAAAATTCGCGCGATTTTGAACCACGAGTCCGTGATCTGAATCGAACGACTGAGCAATTGTGCGAGGTACTAAGGCGTCATCCAGCAGTTGAACGCATCGACTATCCAAAGTATCAAACGACGAAGAACTACCAGGCCTTTATGAAGCCTGACGGCGGCTATGGAGGATTGTTCTCGATTTTGTTGCACCAGCCAGCCAAAAATGCACCAATCTTCTTCGACGCCCTGCAGATTTCCAAAGGTCCGAACCTCGGTACGAGTTTCACGCTTTGTTGCCCGTACACGATTCTGGCGCACTTCGACGAACTGGATTTCGTCGAAAGTTGTGGCGTCTCGCAATATCTAGTTCGCGTTTCCGTCGGATTGGAAGATCCAGACTGGCTGATCGCTCGATTCACAGAAGCGCTGGATCGTGTGGTGTCTTACTGATTCACTCTGTCGGGTTAATTGCGAGCTTTGTTGATTCCCGCTCTCTAAGAAACTGATACAGCGATCGCATTGACGCAGGTGTGGCTGGATAAACGTATGGCGGCGACAGCCGTGTCTCAACCGAACCAATTCTATCAAGTTCGCTCATAGCGGCCTTTCCTGGCTGCAACTGTTCGACAGTCAATTCGCCTCTTTCGACAACCGATCCGGCAATGACCCAATCGCCAGGCTGTTTCTCAAGCCGACCAATTATTCCCGGTTCGTGCACGACGACCTTTTCTGGTTGTACTCTGGCGACGTATCCATCGAACGGAATCTTTTCTCCTCGTCGTATGGTGACCCTTATACTGAGAACCGCTCGCGTTATTTTAAACTGTTCGTCTGCCAATATTGACAACGGCATCAGATATTCGGAGCCGGCTTGAGCTCGAGATTTTTCGAGATTGTTGATACTAATTCGCCCAAGCTTCGCGTCGAATTTCCACTCTCGCAGAACATCGACCACCCCGGCCGATTTATCGACGATTGTCGCCGTCACAATATACTCAGCCTGCATCAACTGCGCACGATTCAGAGTCATTGGATTGGCAGTGCGCAAGGCCAGTAAGCATATGGTGAGCCACCAAAATGCGGCAATAGCGAACGCCGCCATGAGCATTCTACGAGACGTGGGTCTGTCCGACGTTTCCGATGTCAATTTCGCTTCCGCTCGACCGGCGGATGCTTGAGTGCCCGACGGCGGCAGGGTGCCTGCACGCGACTGTGACACGATATGCCGTTTTGTGCGCCCTCTGCGACGCGACACGGCGATTGCCTCCATGCCGAAGACTTGGGTTGCCTATGTGCCGGTCACGCTACCGGAGAAAGACATGTGAAACGTCAAATTTGTATTGCCGGTCGAAAACTTCCTCGAAATTGAATACGTCAACGAAGTCACTCCGTTGGTCGCGATCTGTTTTACGCATGGCACCACGTTCGACGAGTTCAAATACAACCCGACCGAAGTCATCCGTTTGACGGATGCCCCAGTTGTGGAAGACGGAAAGCGTCATCAGGCCGAATTGCTCCAGCGCCAAGGCACGGATACCTTCCAACAATTCTTGACCCGAAATGTGTGATCCTTCGTCGTCAACTGACTCAGCCGGAGCACGTCCGACCATCTCAAGCGTATACCGTAACGCCGCATCTACGAATTGGTAAGCGCTTGGATGGTATTTTAGTCGTGGAGCTGCAGGTTTGCTGGTCGTGGTCATCGCACTGCTATCTCGTGATAAATTCAGGAACACCAGCCGGTCAAAAATCCAATATACACAATGTTCTCGTCCATCTAAAGCTCACCTCTCGATGGTTTTTCAAACGATCTCCCGCAAATTCGGAACAGCTGGAACCAGTCGT
Organism: Planctomycetota bacterium; assembly: GCA_963582345.1. GTDB lineage: Bacteria > Planctomycetota > Planctomycetia > Planctomycetales > Planctomycetaceae > CAUZSN01. The sequence continues at coordinate 20,963 of CAUZSN010000005.1, read as the reverse complement.
CTGCCGCTGGTATTCCAACGGCTGCAGCTAATTGTCCTTCTTCCCGCTGACGACCGTCAGGACGTCACGTTCATCCGTCAAGACGCGGCGTTGCCCATCGAAGGCAACAAGAATTTTTCTTGCTAGAATTTCTTGAGCGACGACTCTGCCCTCGCCTTGTCGAGTGACGACCGTAACACCGACAGCAGGCAACTCGCGCTGGTATTCTTCGTACGTCTCATACTCGTATCGCAGGCAACACTTTAAACGCCCGCAGCGGCCTGAGATTTTCGACGGATCGAGCGACGCTTTTTGTAACTTTGCCATTTTCATTGAAACGGGCGGCATCTCGCGTAAATGCGTATTGCAGCAGACAGGTTTGCCGCAATCTCCGTAGTCGGCCAACAATTTAGCCTCGTCACGCACACCGATTTGACGCATTTCGATACGGGTCCGATACCGCTTGGCCAAGGCTTTGACGAGTTCGCGGAAATCAACTCGTTTTTCAGCCAGGTAGTAGAAAATGAGTCGTTCGCCGCCGAAAAGATGTTCGACATCAACCAACTGCATTTGCAATTTGCGTTCTCGAATCATCTCCTGGCAGCCATCAAATTCTTCTCGTTCGCGGCGGTGCAATTCGTCGCGCTTGCGATGCTCGTCCTGAGTCGTTTTATGTAGAATTCTTCCGACGGGTTCCTTGCCGCCTAGATATTCACGAGTCTGCTCGGTTGCGGAGCAGAGGACCGTACCGCACTCGACGCCCCGATTGCTACGAACCAAGACAGAACAATTCCGCGGATACGCCCGAGATCCCGTGACCGTAAACTCTCCGACATTCCGCGCCGAGCCATAGCGTACAATGCAGGGTGTGCCCATGAGAACTGTGCAATCTAAAAAAAATCAGACTGTTATCTTTAGAGTTTAGTGGCAATCAGAACTAACGAGAACTAACCGCTACACCAATTTGATGTACGAAGAAACTCGACGACGATGAACTAGTGATAATAGACACCTAAAATGCATCTGCGCCAAGTCTGATAAAATTTGACCGAAGATTACGTCATTGGCCCAACGCTCACAAATCAATTGTTCCGGTGTTCCGGCCGTTTCTCTGCCGGATAACCGCCGAACGAAGTAGGCGGCCCAGATCATCGAAAAGTGCTTCCAGACACAGTGGAACGGACATATTGCGTCTCAGTTGACTTCCAGTCAGCATCGATCGATTGAGTAGGTCCATGATCCGTTCCAGATCATCGGCTGATTCGTCATGAAATTCACGGAAAACAACCTCAACCTGCGGAATCGATGCGCCACTACCATTGCCGGACAGTCGCAACATCACACTACGGTAAAACTCGATGACAAACTGAACTAGCCACGCGGCGTTACGGCGCTGTTCAATCGTGGTTCCGCCAAGTTCTTCCAATCCAGCGGCCATGATTTCGGTCAGGGCCCGAGAATTGAATTGTTCGCTCGCCAAATGATCGTAAAGCAATTCGCGCAATTCCCTCAGGCCAGGACTCAATATTTGTCCGGCCGTTGTCAGGCTGCCTTCGCTGATAGCCGCTACACTCTGGGCTTCTGCGGTGCCCTGTGCCAGTTCCAATTCTATCAACAGTTCAGCAATGTCGTCCTGACTAAGTGGAGCGAATCGAACCAATTGGCAGCGTGAACGAATAGTCGACAGGATTCCATCCGGATTGGCCGTGATTAGGATCAGCAGCGAGAGTTTGGGAGGTTCTTCCAGATTTTTCAACAACGCATTCGAGCTTTCCTTGTTCATCAAATCAGCATCATCGATGATCGCAATCTTGCGTCGACCAGCCATTGGTCGCAACGACAACTCATAGCAAAGCCCCTCACGCCCTCGCCGCTCTCGGGAACCGACAAAAACTTCGATAGTCAGCGCGCTTTTTCCCTCGGGACAACCAACGGCGAACACGTCAGGATGAGTTCCCGCGATCACTTGCTTACAGCCGGAACATTGGCCGCATGCCTTCAATTCGGCGTCAGGGATTGTTTGACACATAAAACATTTGGCCAGCAGGCGCGCGAACTGCTTCTTACCAACTCCGTCCGGACCGGCAAATAGGTAAGCGTGCGACAAGCGGCATCGGCCGATCGAACGACGAAACATTTCCACCTGTTCGGAATGGCCACGAAGCTGATCCCATGTCACGAGTTGAACTCCGTACGCACATCATTTACCACTGGCAACTGAATCCATCCCAAGATCTCTCCGCGAACGACGACCGCGTCAATTGACTTTTCAATCCGTCCCATAACTCCAGTGGCGGGAGAGGAAACATCGAACGTAATCCCCTGAATCAAGACTTCGACCACTCGGTCACCGAACTCGACGGGCTCGTCTGAGCTGACCAACCAAGTGCTGATGTGAATCAGTTCGTCCGTCACGTTTAGCTCAGGAAGGACAATCGGTGTTTCCATGTGTCACGTCGTAAGAGCAAACAATTGTCTACATTGCATGCGCCGGCAGGCTAAATCTGATTCCTGTATTTTGTCGTTCGGCATTCTGACTTCGATTCGGATTCAAACTTTAATTTCGGATTTATCAACAACCTTAAAACTCCCCGATTGGTTCCCAAATATTTCACTGCCTGCTCAGCACAGCCGCCATTTCGCCGGCGTGATAACTGGACCGCACAAATGGACCGCTCGCGACCATCGTGAAACCCAGCTTCCGGACCAGATCGCCAAGATCGTCGAATTCCTGGGGAAAAACGAAGCGTTCGACTGGAAGATGGTTGAGTGTCGGCTGTAGGTACTGTCCTAAAGTGATCATCTCGCAACCGACAGCCCGCAAGTCAGCGCAGACTTCTAGAACCTCCTCAATGGTTTCACCCAAACCTAACATCAGACCACTCTTGATCGGGATTCGTGGTGCCGTTTGCTTCACTTGGCCCAATAGATCCAACGTACGCTGATAGTCAGCGTTGCGACGAACTCTGTGGTACAGCCTCGGAACGGTTTCTGTGTTGTGATTGAACACATCCGGCCGAGACTCGATTACACGATGGATGGCTGCTCGGTTGCCTAAAAAGTCAGGCGTCAACACTTCCACTGCCGCACCCGTTCGCTCGCGCACGGCCAACACGCATTGATAGAAGTGTTCTGCGCCGCCATCCGGCAGGTCGTCTCGGGTCACTGACGTGACCACAACGTGTCGTAGCCCCAAACGCGCAGCCGCTTCGGCCACTCGGCTCGGCTCGTCAGCTTCAATCGTTGTAGTCTTTCCCTTCGGTACCGAGCAGAATCCACAAGGACGAGTGCAGACGTTTCCCAGGATCATGAACGTCGCCGTACGGTGCGACCAGCATTCTGCCATGTTTGGACACTTCGCGCTTTTGCAAACCGTTTCCAACTGCAGGTCGGAAATCACGTTACTAGTGAACTGCACTTCTGGGCTGGGCAGCGGTCGCTTCAGCCAACTGGGCAAGCGACGGCGTGGTCGCCGCGATCGAGCATCGTGTGAAATATCAAGCGTATGCATGAATGTTTTTCTTCGTTCGGCGAAGCAAGGGATGCCCTGTGTAGTAGTGTGCCTGATGATATCCGAGCTGTGTGGTCAAGTGCCGGGCAAGACTTTCTCGCACAGCGTTTATGTGAATGGCGCAATGCCGTTGAGCCGCGAGTGACGTCACCGACACTGCGCGTCGATTGGATTGCACCAGACGGATGATGTCCATGTGAGGACAAACGTTCACAAACATGCCGTGAAAGGCGACCCATGAGTTGACGGCCACTCCCACGAACGCAAACTGTCCGCAGCGGCACCAGACGCCGGGCTCGTCGTAGCGTCGGTATGTTACTATCTTTTGTTCGCCGCACATGTCCATCACTGACTGCTCCAACCGTTTCCGGTATTCCGTCAGTCCGATCTGAAGGCGATCCAATGGTACGATCGGGTACACGGCTAGTTGTCCGGGCACATGCACCAGCGTGCCTCCGCCGCGATTTAGCCAGCGGACGTCGATTTGCCGGGCAATCAATTCACCAGGCTCGCACAGCAAATGATCGCGGCTTCCTTCGCGACCTATGGTCACAATGGGCGGATGTTCACAAATCAGTAGTCCGCCCATTCTGTCTTCACGACCGCTGATTTCGTAAACTAGCCGTTGCTGAAGAAACAAAGCCGAATCAAAATCGACCACTCCCAGAAAATAGACTTCCAGAGCAGTGGAAATTTGACCTGTCATAAACCAGGTTGTGGAAATGGACGACACAACTTAACGCTCCTCTCAAATCGGAGAGCCACAGATCACCAAATCGGGTGTGACTCGGCCGCTGGTGATTCGTCCCCCAAATCTCTGGACCAAGCTCTCACCAAAAATATGGCGGATCCGTATCGAACCATACATCAACAGCCGTAGAGCAGTCATGGAACGTATTCTACCAGACGACAATTTCACTCACAACACGTGACTGTCGTTGGCAGTTGTGTCACTCACATTCTAATTTCTTCGCCGCGTAGAACTATCCACCGAATATTTCTCGGTCTTTTATAGCCGAGCGGGCGGCGAGCAATCGACCGAATTGCACATCCTTTTCCTCGAAAAACGCCCGTACGTTGGTCAGTACCGCATCAACACAATCTGCCGGAAACTTGCAAGCCCCGTTTTTGTCCATATGGATAATCTCGCCAGGAAAAACATCCATGCCGGCCACCGTGACTGGCACATTGACAGCGTGGACGGCCATTACCCCGTATCCCACAGTAACACCAATTAGCACACGCTGAAATCTCATCGGGATAATTTGATCCAAGTCTCTGACAGGTCTGTTGGAAATAACTCCGAGACAACCGACAATTCCTATGGTCCACGTCATATTTCCGCCGGCCGGCTCCACTTCACCGGCAATTGCGGGGGAGTTCTCTGCTGGAATACCAGATTCGTCAGCTTCTTGGACTCACCTAAGATGCCAATCGCATCAATATAAGGTGAGTCGTGAGTGGTTTGGGCCTGGCAGTCCGTAGACGCAAGTGACGACATATCCGACAGATGGTTTCATTTCAGAGAACATACAACGAGCGGATTGGTCTGTGAACTGGTTTTCGGTCCACTGGTCGTAGAGTCCAAAGCAAAGCGGATGCCGAGAATAGGTTGCAACGATATTTGTAATGGATGGCATATCGAAATTTCGCAGTTCCTGTAACATTACTTGTTCACTCATAGTGGCTTCGTATCGTATTGCTGATTGCCACTCTTGCAAAAACGAGAGCTTCGTTGCTGTTACACATGTGCTTCACAGCATTCCCGTTGCTTATATAATGCGAAACAATAACCAATCTGCTTTGTTGTTCGTTTACGGCTGAATCGTTCAGCTCAAACTTAGCACTGCTTGATAGCACGCGTGAAAGTTTGAATACTGATGGGAAAAAAGAAATCGACACTGGCACGCGACGACTCCAATCAGAAGACTGTATGTCGAAATCGCAAGGCACGTCATCAGTACGACATTCTGGATCAATTAGAATGCGGACTCGTATTAATGGGCAGCGAGGTCAAGAGCATTCGCAATGGGAATATCTCGATCGACGAAGCGTACGCCCGCATCAACGATGGAGAACTATGGCTCGTCGGCTGCAACATCGCCGAGTACCCTGAGGCGACCGTCATGAATCACGAACCGCTGCGTCAGCGCAAATTGCTTTTACACAAGAAACAGTTCATAAAATTCGCCGAGGCAGCCGGTCAAAAAGGACTGACGATGATTCCGCTATCCGTATATTTTTCACGCGGCATTGTCAAGCTGAGCATCGCCGTTGCTCGAGGCCGTAAGCTGCACGATAAACGCGACAAGCTGAGGCAGAAAGCCGACAGAAATGATATGCGCCGCGAAATGCTGAGCCACCAGTGATCACACGGCCTAAGTACGACAGCCCAGATGATTCAGAAAAAGTTACTGAGTGACCTTATTCAAATCAGCGACTATATCTAAGATGAACCCGAGTGAACCCATCCGATCTGATTTGAACTCAAGAAAAATTGCGTCATGGCGGCGCCGCTGAAAGTTTTCGAGCTCGAACAGCAGGGCAACACATTGATCGTGATCCCCCAAGGTGACGCGGGTGGATATCGCTACGCTGAGGTGCACCTAGAATCGAATGCAGTGCTTCAGCGATTGCACGACTCGCAGATCAAGAATCTCGTCGTCGATCTGTGGCAAGTGCAGCTGCTGGGCTCGATTATCATCGGCAGCATCATCAAGTTGGTACGCAACGTGGAAAATGCCGGCGGCAACTCGGCATTTTGTAACGCCTCCGACGTAATGCGCGAAGTATTCGATTCGATGAACGTCACCAATCTGTGGCCACACTTTGAGACACGCGCCGAAGCACTGCAATCGGTACATCGACACCGAGAATCTTGAGTGACTCGTCCCCACAGACAAATTGAGTTGTCGACGATCACCCGCTGCACTTCGAAATTGCACACGTCAACGGACAGAAAATTTGGACGGGGACTTTTCTGCAAATGACTCGCGAGCTACAGCAGCTCGCTTTGTACAGAACCTGACGCGGGACACATCGTTTGCGAGTGACTATTCGGATCGTGATACGCGTTTGCAAACACAATAAAAGCTCTCTTAGTCTGTGTTTCGTTACCGTAACTACACACCGCATACGGAATCTTCATTTTTAGTGCCCTCTTGCTTCCAAGCGCATACCGTAATAGTCACGTTGAGATAAAATCAGTGGGCCTTTGCGTTTTTCGACTGACAGCTCGTTTAACAGTCTGACAATTAAAATTGATACAAGTCGCTACTTTAAAACGAGTTACAGCCGTGACACTTGTGCTCTGTCAGGAGATGTTCCAAGGTGGCTACCGGACACGTCAATGTCGTTTTATGGCCGGAGACGACCTTGCGGGCATCGAAGCCGCTCCAATTACATTGCCAACCCGCACTACCACTATCACGGCCGAATCGCGGCAGACAATGCCGACGGGTATGGAGTAGTGCGGGTTGTCATTTGTTGGCGAAGACAGAAGACATCCATTTGACTTTTTCGATTCCACAGTTCTACGGACGACGAGAGCGATTTCACCAACACGTACAAGAAGGTCATGGAGTTAATGCAACTGGTGGACAATCTTGTTCCCATCTTCGCATCGCTGATGTATGTAAAACAAAATGACTAGGTCTCAGTGGAATTTATTGATGGCAATCCCGGTTCAGAAAATTTCGCGCACGACAATTTTCATTAAATAAAAGTAGGACTTGTACGCGTATTTGGAAGAAGATGTTTGCGCGCATGACAAATTTTTTAAAGTTTTCTGAAAAACAAAAACGTAATTTTCTTAAAGCCTCCCAGGGCGAGTTGGCTTATTTTTGGCGCAGCAAGCAACAAACGACGATCACGGCGTTGGACCGTACCTGTCAAGAAAACGCTATCATTACAGCATAAATCTGTCCTCTGTCGAACCTTGAAAAACCAAGTAAGTTGAAAGCGTAATGAAACTTACGATTTGATTGCAAACATAACCTGCCGAGTCATGCGCCACACAAGCTTGTTTGTTGACGGATCTAAAAATAAATGGGTTGCACAATTTTCAAAATTTAGTAACCATAACTCGCGATTGAGTGTAAGTGCTTGTGGTACACCTAGTGTCATCCAAAGCAGAACATAAGCTGATGTATCCTGTGTTGAAAGACATTGCTGTATGACAGGCCTGTACACGCGGCTTATCATGGTTGGTAAGCCGGTAGCAAATCGATTTGGTGTGGCGTGCTATTGCTGACAGCGCAAGCCCGGTGGCAGCGGCAAGGCACTCACCCATTTGGCTCTGTAGGGAGGATTTACGGTGGCCAAGAAGAAAGCCAAGAAAAAGGCAGCTAAGAAAAAAGCTGTACAGAAGAAGGTTGTCAAAAAGAAGGCAGCTGTAAAGAAGAAGGCAGCTGTAAAGAAGAAGGCAGCTGTAAAGAAGAAGGTTGTCAAGAAGAAGGCAGCTGTAAAGAAGAAGGTTGTCAAAAAGAAGGCAGCTGTAAAGAAGAAGGCAGCTGTAAAGAAGAAGGTTGTAAAAAAGAAAGCCAAGAAGAGATAATCTCCTCTCGGCTTTCCAGGCTAACTCACTACAATTTAAGCAAGAAGCGGTCGAAGTTCTTCGACCGCTTCTTCTATTTCCATTCGGGCAAGTTATTCACCATCGAAGTCACCCGTTTCAGGTTAAACTGGTCGGATGTACTGATCGGGTCTAGAAATTGTGGCGATCTTCGAGCCGACGGCTTAGCCGACAGACAGTTACTTCCCTTGAATTTCGAGCAATGCATTCTCGGCGGCCGATTGCTCAGCTTCCTTCTTGCTAGGTCCCCAGGCGGACGGAAACAAGCGTGAGCCGATCATGGCGCTCACATTGAAGCATTTCGAGTGATCCGGACCTTTCTCGTCAAGGACGCGATAAATGGGCGTCTGTCCAAATGTCTTCTGCGCTAGCTGTTGCAGAAAACTTTTGTAATTGTGGCCATGGCTGGATTTGATCGCCAGTTCAATTTCGGGGACCATCAATCGCTTAATGAAGCAACGAGCGGCTTCCATTCCACCGTCAAGGTGAATTCCGGCAACCAATGATTCGAAGACGGCGGCCATAATCGAAGTAGGAACAGTATCGTACGATGTCAGACCCTTGCCCAAAAGCAAAAATCGCTCCAGCCCCAACTTCTGGCTGATCGTCGCACATATGGTTCGGCTAACGACGATGGACTTTATTCGAGTCAGTTCACCTTCAGGATTATCGGGAAAGCGATGGTAAAGAATCTCGCAAACTACGGCACCCAGAATCGCATCGCCCAGAAACTCAAGGCGTTCGTTCGACGCCAGCCTCGACTGCGCAACAGATGCATGTGTGAGACAACGTCTCAACAGTTCTCGATCACGAAAGTGATACTGAAGAACGGACTCGCACTCGTCGAGCCTCTGTTTGGAAGGGTTTGTGTCGGATTTTCCCGACATGGCACAGTTCGGCTAAACTGGTGTTCTCATGTTGGCGATGAAAACGTGACTCGCAATTGCTAGGCTCTTCAACAGGTCTAATCCCACTCAATCGTAAGCCTATGAGCGCATCGCGAGATTGTCAACTTGATGTCGCTTGGGTTAGATAGTGCTGATCGCAAGACCACATGCAGGCCAACGGCCGGTCCAACTGACGCCGTGTCAAGTGTTGTGAAGTTACTGACATTGTCCGCAAGGTTTGGTTTTTTCTCCGCGTAAACCAACAGGAACTGATCACAACAACGTACTAATTATTGGACAGGATTGGTCAAACAATGACGTTAGATAGGACAGATTGGAAAATCGTGCTGAACAAAATATTAATTCGTCCTACAATGTTGTAGTATCCTTGTATTACTACCCTCAATCAGAATCCTTGGATAGAAATAAGCTGAAACAGGTAGAGGAGGAACTTTCAAAATGAGAGTTATTCGTAATAATGCGTATTGGATCGTTGCCCTGATAGGCGGAGTTTGCCTAGGGGCCGCGGCTGTCGGGATGGGGCAGCAACAGACTGCAACGACGCTTCCAATTGCGCTCGACCAGAATGCACTTTCGGCGAGCTTTCGTAACGTTGCACACGCGGCATTGCCAAGTATCGTTTCAATCGAAACACACGGAAAGGCAGTTCGCACTTCGGTGACGTCGCCGTTTGACGACGACGCCTTCCGCGAATTCTTTAGAGGAAACCCACGCTTCCGCGATTTTTTTAAGGACTTCAACGAACGCCCGAATCGCGAACCACATCCGTCATACAGACCGCGTGGTAAAGGGTCAGGATTCATTATCGATCGGTCCGGAATCATTATGACCAACAGCCATGTCGTTCGCGGTGCCGATGAGGTAAAAGTCCGACTGCATGACGGGCGTGAATTTATCGCGACCGACGTGAAGACTGATTCACAGTCCGACGTCGCCATTATTCGGATCAAAGCGCAGAATCTTCCGCGTGCGTTGCACCTGGGCGACAGCGATGCAATGCAAATTGGTGATTGGGTTCTGGCAGTCGGCAGCCCATTTGGTTTGGACTTGTCAGTGACTGCAGGCATCATCAGTGCTAAAGGTCGAGGACCCCGCATTGCCAAACGAGAGAATTTCCTGCAAACGGATGCTGCCATCAATCCAGGTAATAGCGGCGGTCCATTATTGAACCTGAACGCAGAAGTGATCGGCATCAACACGGCTATCTCTAGCCGAAGTGGAGGCTATGACGGAGTAGGTTTCGCCATCCCAGTCAACATGGCAGACTGGGTCGGTCGACAATTGATTGAATTGGGCAAAGTCCGCCGAGCTTACTTGGGTGTTGGCGTTCGGCCTGTCGACAACGCGAACTCGGAGCTATTCAACACACCCATCGGCCAAGGGGCTGTTGTTTTCCAAGTTACACCCGACTCTCCGGCTGCCAAGATCCAATTGGAGCCGGGCGACGTGATCCTAGAATTCAACAGGGAAAATGTCACCGGACCGCGCAGTTTACAAGGTATTGTCGAGAAACTGCAGATAGGCAAAGCCTACTCGCTGCTTATTGCTCGCAACGGGAAAAAATTAAAATTGAAGGTAGCTGTTGGCGAGATGCCCGACGGATTGACGTCCGTCCGCCCGGTTCAACCTCGCTCTGAATCCCCTTCGTCCGAACCACGTTTTGATGAACTGGGCATCGAGATCGAAGAGCTCACGTCCGAGGTTGCCAAACAGCTTGACTTCAGGACAAATGGCGGCGTGCTAGTAAGATCGGTTAGGCCCGGCAGCCCAGCTCAATTTGCCGGACTGGCGTCAGGTGACGTGATCGAGAAAGTCGGCGCAAAAAGCGTAAAGAATCTGGCCGAGTATCGTGCGGCCATGAATACCGTCTCGGTCAATAAGCAAATTCTTCTGGTCGTGCGCAACACAAACGGGACTCGGCTAATCGTAATTCAGAGCAATCGTTGAGGCCAGCGATTCGATGTAACTCATAAATTTCTGGTCCACATCAGGTTTTGCCTGCTGCAGTCGCTGGCTGAGTGGACCTGGTTGGGGTGTTGATTGTAGATCCTGCAGATAATCGAGCAAAACTTTCCGGAGCTTCGGTGTGCTGTGAAGCATAAAGTGGACCCATGCCCACGATTCCTGGTAATCGACGCGCTGCATGTTCTGGACGTGTTGTAACCGTTCCAGACGCTCGATGTCGGGTCGCCAATCGTTCGTTAGCGCCAGACGTAAATTATAGGCGTATTCGGAGTTAATGTGGCCTGGTATCGGACCGACCAATTCAAAGTACTCCGCCAAACCCTCGTCCAGCCACATCGGAACGCTCTTCAAGCTGGCATGCAACAGACCGTGAGTGAATTCATGCCGTAGGTCCTCTTGGATTCTTTTTCCCCAAAATGTGTAGACCGCCAGTTCCTGGCTCGTGCCGATAAAATATGCCCGTCGCGGAGGCAATTCCGGAAAAGCCGTAGATAGATATTTGCGGTATTGCGATTCATTCCGGAATAGGTACACGAAGACCTCGCGGCCGTGAATCGGCAGATGCAATGTTTCCGCAAACTGATGTCGCAGGTTCATTAAATTAATAATCAGCGGATGGTCCGTTTGTAGCTTAATGTCGCTGAGAATCAACAGTTGATCGGACCTGATAGAATGCTGCACTGGCAACCGAGCGTCTTGTTGCCCCCTAGCCTGACAACCACTGATAATTACAGACATCGCAATCAACACTACGCAATTCGAACTACAAGAAATTTGACCGGTTGCTCGTCGGCGATCGCTCTGTGGCTGATGCTGGTTCGTCTTGGACGAACCAAACGTGTAACTTTCAGAGAGCAGTTTCAACGAACAAATTCCTGCGTGCGTATGCTGTAAACGGTGTCGCGTCTGAGAATTCGATTACTGTTGTCGAGATGTCGAATCCTTGTGGTCGCTGGTATCGAACGAGCGAAACAGATTGTCAAATAGGCCCCGCGTCAGCGTTCGTTTGACAAGGTCGCTGCGACCGTAATCAGTCACTGCTTTCGACAGAACAGGATGACTATTCCATTCGTCAGCATCCCACCCGCGAACGTCTACATAGGAATCGGTGAGTGACGCTTGCCGTTTGGGAACGATTAAGAAATCGTCGTCCTCGCGAATCACATGGTACTGAAAAGCAACGAAGACTAACGCCCCTCCGAATATCGTTCCAAAAAAGACTGCGAATAAACAACGCATCGGCATCACATCCGTATGAACCACTTGATTAGGAAACGAGTGAATGTTCTCAAAATTGTGAAAGTGGGGCAAGATTGTTTTCTTGCACGTCCTTGATTAAAAATCTTGACGACCATGCTGCCTATGATGAAGAGCTCGCAACAACAAATCTTCAATCAACCGCCGACATCGTGAGACATTCGATCACCTGATCTGACGGTATAGCCCTGCAAAAACTCGCTGGTTTTCAGGGCGCGCTTACCATCCGGCTGCAGTCGCGTAATCTCAGCTAGACCGCTGCCCGTTCGGACAATCAGCCGTTTTCCGTCAGCGACTAAAACGGATCCGACTTCTGCATTCGCATCGTTGCCATCAGAATTCATATCGACCGGTTCTACATCAAGGACGATCAGTCGCATAGTTGACTGGTCGGACCGACACAGATACGTAAATGCTTTAGGCCATGGCTGCATAGCACGTACGTGACAGTCGATTTTCTGAGCCGATTTTCTCCAGTCGATTCCTCCGTCCGATTTCTTCAACCGACGGGCACTCGTCACGACTTCCGAAAGCTGCGAGACGGGCTGGCTTGTCCCGGCTTCCAACTGAGCGATAATTTTCAAAGTCAACGGAACAGCGATTGCGGCCAATCGTTCCTCCAATTCGCCAGCTGTTTCTCTTCGACCGATGGTTGTTTTTTCCACAGCCAAAATCGGACCTGTATCCAACTTCGATTCAACCTGAAAGATCGTGATGCCCGTCTCGGTTTCACCGTTCAGGATCGCGTGTTGGACGGGAGACGCTCCTCGATACTTTGGTAACAGCGACGCGTGTAGGTTGATCGTTCCCAATTCCGGAATTTCCAGAAATTTTTTCGTAAAAATCTGCCCGTACGCCGCGACAACGAACAAATGCGTGGAAAGCGAATTCAGCGTTTCCAGCACCTCGCCAGCGTTGACGTTTTCAGGCTGAATGACCGGAATGTTCCGCTGCAGAGCAGCCTGCTTCATCACGTTGCGATGGTGATGATGTCCACGACCCATTCTGTCCGGCTGCGTCAACAAACCGACAATTTGGTGGGCCGTCTGATGCAGCGCCAGAAACGTCGGCAGTGCGAAGCTGCCAGTGCCTAACATGACAACTCGAATCGCCACTACAATTTCTGCTCCAATTCACACAGCTGTTGTTGAATTTCCTCATCCGATGGAATCACGCCGGCTGCCTGCTGTCGGCGGAAATACGCTTGAAAGTCGAGTAATCGAGGTTCAATTTCACGTCGCCCGGTTTCGCTCATTCGGTCAATGAACAACGTTCCGTCCAAGTGATCGGTTTCGTGCTGAATCACACGAGCGGGTAATTCTGTTAGTTTCATTTGAAATCCGTTGCCGTCCAGGCCAAAGGCGTCGACAACGACATCATCGGCGCGTCGAACCTGCCCGTACAGCTCAGGCAGACTTAGGCAACCTTCTTCGCCTTCGACACTGCCCTTTCGATGGACGATTTCGGGATTGATGAAAACAAATTCTTCCCCGTTCTCGTCGGGATCAGAGGTGACGTTCACGATGAAAAACCGGTACGGCAACCCCACCTGATTTGCCGCTAGGCCGATTCCCTTTGCTTCGTACATCAGGTCGAACATTTGACGCACCAATTTGTGGAGCCGGGCGTCAATCTGAACAATCGACTTAGACTTCCAACGCAACGCAGGGTGCTCGTATTGGACGATTTCCATTGAGGGTCTCGACACCAGACCGTGCGGCGAATGAAGGTTGTTGAATTGTAAGAATTCGCCTGTCGCCGGTCGAGAGTCGCGCGCGACGGGAAGAACGCCCTCGCTTGGCCTGGTGAATCGGCAACCGGTGCAGAGTGCCGGGACGATATGCCCAACAAACCAGCCGTGTGGACCATCCGTGCGGACACAATGGGAAACTTCTGTGCGTACGTCGGTGACGAAGCACGACAAAAATCACAAATCCGTCACACCTGTCGACACTATGTATCGATTCCCCCTTTTGATCGGTCTTACCGATATGTGGGCAACGACTCCAGCACAGTCGTCGGATAGTTAGAAGAAACGGGCGGTAGCGCGGTGATGCTAGGAGCAGATACCGGAAGACCGGACTGCACGGTGCCGTACGTGTTGTAATAAGCTCCCGACGGCGTCACCAAAGTACCAGGTTGACCTGGGTCCGGACACCTTCCACCCCAGCATCCTTGTTGACCATATTGATAACCGTAACCCATGCCCCATGGCCACCACGAGCAACAGCAACCACTGGATGACGTCACCATCACCAGTGCCAGTAACACAATTGAAAGTTGTTTCATCAAGGGTTCCTTTCCAAAAGTTAGAGAATTGCAATGCCAGCGACTATTATCACGGTAACGAACCGTTCAACGCCTACCTAGACAGCGGCGCCTGATCGTATCGTCAGTGAATTTGACTCAAATTGTGCGTTGGTGAAAAGTTCGTGAGAGAGGAGTCCTTCAGAGAGTCACCCATGCGAATCAACGCCTGAGCACCACGAAGGTAGGCGGAACAATACGGACTTCTGTGTGTTCCGTCAACATGAGTTTTCCGTTCGTTTCGATTCATCGGAAGTCGTGTTGCGGAAACAAATTTCGACAATTTGGGGTTGGCGAACTTTGGCCGGCCTGGATATACTCCGCGTCCTTCGGTCCAGCGTACAAGTGGAGATCATAGGGCCGAATGACGAGTGTTTGTGCTGCTGATGGCACCTTATAACCAAGAGTCAGGATTACTTTCTGTCACGCCGATGCAGGGAGGCGAAGCGTGGACACGATTCTTATCGTCGGAATTGAAACCGTCGTGGGAGCTAATCTTGCCGCCACTCTTGCGGACCGCTACCGCGTCGTTGGACTGTCTATAGGTTCAAAAATTTCTATTGCAGGGTGCGAAACGATAACCTGCCATATGCGTTCAAGCGAAGAAACAGTCCGCGAGTGGGTATCGTCAACTCAACCGAAATGGATCGTTTACTGCTCAACTGCAGCACGATCATCCTGGGACATTGACGAACTGGACCAATCCGACGATCACTCGATTCACGCTGTTTGCAATTGGGCGACTGCCGCAGCGGAATTCGATTCTCATCTGACCATTATATCGTCGGACGCCGTCTTCAACGGCCCATGGATGTTCCACCAAGAGGACTCGGACTGCCTTTGCACCAACAATGCAGCACGGGTGATACAATCTATAGAACATCTTGCCGAAACACTCTGTCCGAACACCCTCGTAGTTCGGACGAGCGCTTACGGTTGGAGCCCTTCATCCGTCGGCTCAAGTTGGATCGACCGGGCTGTGTCAGCTTTCGAGACGTCTCGCGTCGTAACGTTTGATTCTGTACGACACGCCACTCCGATCCTGGCAACTGACTTGGCCAGCATTCTGGAGCGTGCGCTTCAAAAATCACTCACGGGCATCTACCACGTCGCAGGTGCAGAACGAGTCAATCCTGCTCAATTCGTGCAGGAGCTGGCCAACCAACTTGGGCTGACGTTGCCAGGTTCGGCTGCCAACCACTCGTTGTCGCAGCGACCAACGGACTTCTGCGCCGCCGAAACATCGTTGCACACCAAAAAAATTCGCAAGGCCTTAGGCATTTCCATGCCCATGGTTTCTGAAGGGCTGAGCCGTCTAGCTGAACAAAGACAGAACGGTTATTGCAAACGGCTGAATGGAGAGTCTGAAACGCTACACGAGCAAGTCGCATAGCGTATGTACATGAAACGATTCTCATTCGGCACCTGGCCGATCATGGTTTTGCGGTAGGCTCAATCAATGCGAAGCCGCACGTACCGACCACGACGACGGTCGTTAGGCCAGGGCGCAGTGAAAAACCGTCCTGCCTTGCGTCGGACCCGATTCGCTTGTGACGACAGTATCGGTCGACTTACAAGAAAATCGATTTTGGACGACACGGGTGGCAGCTCGGATTGAGATGGCATGCCGCCGCTAACTCGTCGCGGCTCAGACCTTAACAATTTGGTCCTTCGACGACACTCGCAGCGGCAGAAATTGGTGTTCGCACGGGAAGCGGTGGCAAAGCCTCTTCCAGTACGCCGCGTGCCCGCGGCCAGATAAGGAAGGCTTCGATCATCATCCACACCTGTAGTATTAGAATCACAGCACCAAAACTAAAGAGCAAATACTCCTGCTGCCATAACCAACCCGACTGCAAGTTGAACATCTTCCACAACATGGCCCACGCCGGCATGATTAGCATGATGATCATGGGAATCACCGCGAACCAGACCGGTTTGTTCCGGCGCCATAAATAAAACGATATCACCATAAAGGCCAGCCCGGCCAGCAATTGATTCGTTACGCCGAACAAAGGCCACAGAATCAAGCCACCGCTGCCGGGGCCCATTTGTGAACTCGAGGGAATCATGGCCACTAGCGCGGCCAATCCAATTGCAAGGGCGGTCGCACAAAATTTGTTTTTCAACGGTCGAACCCGAACGGTCACCGCCAATTCCTGAATAACATACCGCTGCAGCCGGGTCGCCGTGTCGAGTGTCGTCGCGGCAAAGCTCGCCACTAACACAGCGATGATTCCAATTCCTAGCTTTAATGGAATTCCGATAGCCAACAGAAAATTCGCTCCGCCTTCGATGAACGCGCCGATCTTATCACCTAGCCTGAACGCAGCCCAACCCTTCTGTGTGTCGTATCGAGTTTTCCAAGCGGTGAAACCGGTGAGTTGTTCGCCGGTCTCACTGACGACTTGAGGCTTGTAGACGTAATTTACCCCCTTTCCAATGCGCTCAAACTTGCCCATTCCGACGCCCGCACAACACGCCAGAATCACGATCACCGCCAACCCGCCCTCCAACAACATTGCTCCATAGCCGACGTACTGGGCGTGAGTTTCGTTGGCGACTTGTTTACTGCTAGTGCCGCTGCTGACCAGACAATGAAAACCGCTGACCGCACCACAGGCAATGGTGATGAACAGGAATGGCCATATCGGCGGAGCGTCGGCTGGAATGTTGTTGGCAACTGCGGGAGCACTGCCTATGAGATCTGCGTCTCCTTTGGCACCGGCAACGATCACGCCGAGTAGCAATAATCCAAGAGCCAACACCAATTGATGACTGTTGATGTAGTCGCGCGGTTGCAACAATAACCATACTGGCAATACCGATGCCACCGCACTATAAATCAACAGGACAAACGTCCAAAGAATGACAGCATTGGGAAACGGCCCCAATCGTTGTAAACCGAACAGGCTCTGAATGTCGACCGGCAATAAGTATGTCCCGACATAAATCCCCAGGTACATCACGCCCAGCGCCAACAGTGACGGAACTAGCAAACCACCTTTCATTCGGTAAACCCAATAACCAATGGCAATCGCAATCGGCAACTCGATCCAGATTGCCACGACCGATTCGGGATACATCGCAAAAATCAAAGCGATCACCAAGCCGAAGATCGCCAAGACGATTGTCATCGCCATAAAAAGTATCAACAAGAACAGCACGCGGGCGCGTGGCGTGATCAACCTGCCTGCAATTTCGCCCACGGTTTGGCCACGATTACGCAACGAAACTACTAAAGTGCTGAAATCGTGAACCGCTCCGATGAAAATAGATCCCAAAAGCACCCACAACAATGCCGGCAACCAGCCCCAAAACACGGCAATGGCCGGCCCCACGATCGGTCCGGTGCCCGCAATGCTAGTAAAATGATGCCCAAAGATCACCTCTTTACGCGCCGGTACAAAATCCACGTCGTCGCGTAGTTGATGGCTGGGAACCTCGGCCTGGGAATCCAAATTAAAGATTCTCTTCGACAGCCAACGACCATACGTGTGGTAGGCGATGATGTAGCCGACAAAAGCACCAACGGCGATCAACAGCGTCAACATCGTCCTTGGTTCCTTAGTTGCGGTTCAACAAAGGACTTGAAAATCAGGTCAATTTTACCACCACTGACTCCCCCCAACAGGTGCCACGCGACATTAGCCGGCATCGATTGCGCTTCGCAAGCTATCCTATCAAACGTAAACATACAACACGACGTACTCATCGGAAATACGCAGTATCACCAGTGTGACGATCGGCATAGACTCACCAATCCCTGCAGACCGCTAAAATGCTCAATTTGCGTCGGCATTTCGTGCCGCTGACGACATCCACCTTAAGCTATATCAACTTGCCACCTTCCTACAACTGATAAAGGTTGACGTGGAAATCGTTGACTCTAGGCAATTTAACAAATCAAGACTCCTCTCGACATTCTCGGCTGACGATTTAAGTGCTACATGTACATGTAAGAAGCCAGGATCTTCGGTGATCCCAAAGGAAAAGGAGTTGAACGGATGCTTGTGTTGTCGAGACAACGTGACGAAAGCATCATTATCGGGGATAATATCGTTCTGACGGTTGTCGATATTCGTGGCGACAAAGTCCGTCTGGGAATCGATGCGCCCAGGTCAGTTCCGGTACACAGACAAGAAGTGTACGAGGCTATTCAGCGTGAAATCACTCACGACCAGGGCATTGAGTCTGAAAACAAACCGGAAAACCTGGAGACTGGTTCCGAAGAGACTCAATCTTCCGCGTGAGTCCGCGCTGAATTCGCGGACCACTTAGAGCCTTTTCTTGCCTGCGTGTTCTCTGAAACAAGCCAAGTCGCGTAGCAATCGGGCACGATCTCGAACTCCCAGCTCTATTTAAAGTTCAAGTCGTCCGCTCGTGGCAGTTCGTCTAGACGGCCCAGTCCAAATAGTGACAAGAAACGGGGCGTTGTGCGGAAGCGAACATCTTTGCGAGACTTCTGGTTTCGCTCGATTGTGATTAACTCGCGCCGTAACAGTTGACGCAAGATGATGCCGGAATTATTTCTGCCTTGCTCTTCGATTCTCTGTCGCGTAATAGGCTGCTGGTATGCCACCAATGCTAGAACCTCCAAAGCGTCTTGCGACAGTCGAACTTCTTTCGGCCCCAGTCCGTAAACACGGCTGCGCACACTCTCGAATTCCGGCCGTAATGCCATACGGTAACCGCCTTCGCCGAAGGTAATCTCGTAAGGTCGGCCTTCAGTCGCATACTGGTGGTTCAGCTCACCGACCGTCCTCTCAACGAAATCTTGATCGTACTCGGCCCGTAGCAGTAAACGAATGCGCTTCGTCGTTAGTGGGGTCCCACCGACAAATAAAGCCGCCTCGATTACCTGCATCGGCGTGATACGCGATGCCAATATCCCAGCTGTTTCTCCAGATACGTCTCGCTGAACCTCAACCGAAGCAGCTGATGGTTCGGAGGTTGTTGCAAATCGACTTTCTGTCGCAGCGTCATATTCAATACCAGAACCCTGTACGCTTCTCGCAATGTCACCCACAACCGACTGATGATCCCCAAAACAGTTGTCCGATGGGTCTGTCGGCCTCGACGTTGCATGGTCGACAACATTCAATTTAGCATGCTCGTCTAACTGCTGTCCAATTTCGCATTCAACAGCTTCGTTCGCTTGCAACGCTCGTTGATAAGCCTGCTCAAGATCTTCTCCCAACAACTCGCTTTCTGATGGGTGTAAAGATCTTACTTCGTTCTCGATCTCTCGCATCTCGACGTCTCGGTCAGTGGACATACAGCTTTAATGAATTCATTGGCAACGCGATTATTGCCCTGCTTCGCGGCCATGTGATTGGCTTGATCCAGCTCATGCGACATTCAATCGACTCCGTTCATCACATCGGCGACGACGCAGAAACTCTACAAGTTTTTTAATACCACATGTGCATTCCGTCGATTCGAAGTGGGACTATACGTACAGTGAACCAGTTGCTGCAAGAGCGTTCCGGACAGAGTACCCACGGGAAAGTACACGTCCAGAATAGTCATGGCTCACCGTAAAATTTCCGTTACGAGGTTGCGCGATTTTCAGACCAGATTCGCAACGTCGCGGTCAATTGTCCGTGTCGCTATTCCAACACGGCCCGAGGCGCACCAATATCAATGACGTGTACAACACCCGTTAGTTCTTCTGCACCAGCGGCACCAAAGCCCAACTTGCCAGCTACAAACGTGGCTGTATGATCGGCACGGACACAGATGCCGGACGTAGCGTCATCAATCGGCCGTCCTGTGTCGCAATTCATGCCGGAAGGTAAGTCAACGGCGAGAACTTTCGAGCTGGAAAGATTGATGGCACCAATGGCCATGAGGAACGGTTCACAAAGACCTCCGTGTGTACCTGTTCCGAGAAGCGCATCAACGATCCAATCGGCAGTGGCCAATTCATGGGTGAGTTCGTCTGGATCCGGACGGGTGCCCATAACATGAATTCGCATTCCTGCCGACTGAATGATTTGGAAATTGATCTGAGCGTCACCTTGCAGTTCTTCAGGGTCACAGAACAAGAACACCTGCACTTCGTAGCCTTGGTTTTCCAGGTGCCTGGCAATGACGAATCCGTCACCGCCGTTGTTCCCTTTGCCGGCACACACGGCGACCAGGCCGTCGATCCCCAAATTCATCACCAGCTCGGCACAACCGCGGCCAGCGTTTTCCATCAGCACAACACCAGGAACGCCAAATTGCTCGGTTGCCCTGCAATCGAAGTCGCGGATTTCTTCGCGGCTTAAACCCGGTTTCGCCATCAGTAAACCCATGCTGCCAACCATTCGGACACGGTTATTCCCGCGCCGAATGATATCAGATTCAACCGCGAATCGCCTTCGCTACTGGATGGAGAATTCCGAGGGTCTTAATGAAGCAAACGCTAACTGGCAGTTTTTACCGCAATGTCGTTGCACTTTTTTTACCAGTTGTT